>NYSY01000106.1 GCA_002683215.1 Planctomycetaceae bacterium | reverse complement strand
GGAATCGAAGGTCGTCATGCGGAAAACTCCTCGTGGCACGTCCGTGGGCGGATTCGTCGGTCAGCCGCCGCCGACCATCGAGACGATCTCGATCGCGTCACCCTCGGCGAGGGAGTGCCGCGGGTGTTCGGCCCGGGGGACCACCCGCCGATTGACCTCGACGGCACAGGGGCGGTCCGCGAGGCCGAGTTCGGCGAGCAGGGCTTCGATGGTGGTCGCCGCGGGAACGGTCCGGGGCTCGCCGTTGACGGTGGTCTGCATCCCGTCATGATAGGGTCCGAATCACCTCTTCCGACGAGTCCCGCCGGAGCCGAACATGAATCCCCATTCGAACCACGATCATTTCGCATCGACCTTCCGGGGCGGGCTCATCGCTGCGGTCAGCACCTTTCTGCTGGCTGGGTGCGGCGGCGCCGACTACGACACCCCGACCCCCGAATCGGTGATGGTGGTGGCCAGAACCATGGTCGACAACGGGGATGCGGACCAGCTTCCGTCCCTCATCGAGATCGCCCCACGCGACATCGAGTTCGAAGACGGCGTCACCGAGGCGAGTGCGATCGCGGAGGTCAAGGCGAAGCTCTCCGAACTGCTCGGTCGGCTCTGGCTGGTGGGTGAGGAACTCCAGCGGCAGTTCCCCGACGAGACGCTCGACACGCTCGACGAGGCGGTCGGCATGGTGGGCGATGCGACGGACGATGACTGGACGGACGTGGTGGGTGGGATCCTGGCCGATCCGTTCGCGTTCCTCAACCTCCAGGAGGAACGGATCGAGATCCTCGATCTGGGGGACGGCACCGCCGCGGTGCTGTGGGACGACGAGCCGGCGCTGGGAGGTTTCGTCGCGATGCTGGAGACCGACGACGGTTGGAAGGTCGGCATTCCGATCGAACTCGTCCAGGACTCCGAGTACTGGCCGCAGACCCGCTGGGAATGGTCGGTGGTCGCCTCGATGCTGCTGGGCATCGAGAACAGCCTCGGCGACTTCGAGCGCGAAGTCCGAAGTGGTCGGTTCAAGAGTCTCTCGAGGGCCGCCGAGCGGGCGGGTCGGATCATCGGTGAGTCGGTCGCGGTTCAGGGCGTGATCTACGCGATGATGAAACGCGACGTCGATGATCCCGACGACGGTTGAGCACGAACCCGCCGAAGACTTTTCAGCTTCGAATGAACAACGGGACCCGGCTCCGGCCGAGCGTGTTGCTCGCGGTGTCGCCGAGGAACAGGCGGGAAAGTCCGCGGCGTCCGACCGCGCCCATCACCAGGAGGTCGGCATTCCAGGTCTCCGCGTGTTCGAGCACCGCGTCGGTCGGCGAACCTTCGAGTGCGATCGTCTCCGCCTCGTGTCCGTGCAGCCGGAGGTATGCGGCGCCCTCCTCGAGGAGGCGATCGGAGTCGACGCCGTCTTCGCGACAGTGCACGACCCGGACCATCGACGGTGAGAAGCCGTTCAGCACGGCGAAGGCTCGAAGCGCGTTCGCGGAGGCGATCGAGCCGTCGTACGCCACCATCACCCGATCGATCGGGCGTGCGGGGGTCGTCATGGCGAGGATCGGCCGGCCCGACGCGCGGGCGACACGGCCGAGAAAGTCATCCTCGTGGGCGATGGTGCCGTAGTCGAAGGCGTGTCGAATTCCGACGATCGCGAGGTCCGCGAGGCGAAGGGCGTCGGCAAGGGCCTCCTGGGCATCACCGAAGAATCGTTCGGCTCGGTGGGGGATCCCGGCCTCTCCGACCATCCGGTCGAAGGTGGCGATCGCATCGTTCATCCCCGCTTCCACCGCCGCGGTGCGTTCGGTTCGAAGATCCGATGCCGCCGATCCGGCGCCGATCGGCGCCGCTTCGACGGGATCGACGAGGGTCTCGTCCATGACCGCGACGCCCACGATCTCGGCGTCGTTCCGCCGGGCGATCTGGCAGGCCTCGGCGACCGCGGATTCCATGTATTCCGAGCCGCCGAGGGCGACGATCAGTCGTTTCAATGACATGGTCGGACTCCAGTCCGGGTGCTCGCCCGGATGATCGGGATCAGAGGAAGAGCAGGTTGACGATGATCATCGCGGGGATGAGCACGATGACGCTGTAGACCATGTAACCGAAGAAGCTGGGCATCCGGACGCCGGACTGCTCCGCGATCGACTTCACCATGAAGTTCGGTCCGTTGCCGATGTAGGTGTTCGCACCCATGAAGACCGCCCCGAGGCTGATCGCGGTGAGCAGATCCTCGCGGATGTGCCCCCCGTTCTGCAGATCGAGGATGCCTTCGCCGGCGGCGGGCGTCATCGACTCCGCGGTCTGGAAGAACACGAGGTAGGTCGGTGCGTTGTCGAGGAAGCTGGAGAGGATGCCGGTCAGCCAGAAGAAGTGGGTGGCGCTCTCGAGCCCGAGTTCGGCCCCATTCGCCTTGAGCACCGCGAGCGGTACCTGCATGGTGAGGAAGATTCCGACGAAGAGGGCGGCGACCTCCACGATGGCGTGGTAGTTGAAGCGGTTCGACGCGCGGATTCCGGACGGCGTGAGGGCCAGGCTGGCCCCGGCGAGGCCGAGCATCACCAGTTCGCGACAGAACGGGAACGCGTGGATGTCGGTGCCGGGGATCGGCTTGGAGGGGTCGAGCAGGGCGACCGCGAACACCACGCCGAGCAGGAGCAGGAGGTTGACCGCACCGGTGAGCCGCAGGGGGCGGTGGATGGCGTCGTCGAGCGCCGCATCGATCGGCGTCTCCTTGCGGACCATGATCGTGTCCCAGATCCAGTAGACGACGAGCAGGAGGACGCCGAGGAACGCCCACTCCTTCCAGAGGACGAGCGTCCAGTCGAAGGGAACGCCGCGGAGGTAGCCGAGAAACAGCGGGGGATCGCCGATCGGGAGCAGGGTGCCGCCGATGTTGCTCACCAGGAAGATGAAGAAGACGACGGTATGCACCACGTGCTTCCGTTCCCGGTTCGTCTCGAGCAGGGGTCGGATCAGGAGCATGCTCGCCCCGGTCGTCCCGATGAAGCTCGCGATCAGGGTGCCGACGAGGATGAAGCCGGCGTTCACGGTCGGCGTGGCCTTCAGGTCACCGGTGATCGAGATACCGCCCGAGATGACGTAGAGCGAGAAGAGGAGCATGATGAACGGGATGTATTCCCCCGGGATCGCGTGCTCGATCGCCAGCAGGGCTGCGACCGGCCCCTGGACCAAGGCGTAGAAACCGACGGTCAGAAACCCGAGGCCGAGGGCGACGGCGAGTCGATTGGTGTTGTCCTCCCACCAGTGCATGGTGGATCGAAGCAGGGGAAGTACCGCGATCGAAAGGAGCAGCACCACGAAGGGGATGGTGCCGATCTGCCAGTAGGGCGGAACGCCATGATCAGCATGATCAGCATGATCATCCTCCGCCAAGGCTTCGGTGAGCTCGGGCGACATCGAGCCGTCCGGCGACGCTGCGGCCTCCATCTGGACGGCTTCGGTCTCGCCGTGCACGTCGATCAACAGGGGGGCGAGTACGAGCAGCGTGAGCACCACGAGGGCGATCAGGTTGGGAATCCGGAGAGGATTCGGTCGGCTCGGAAGGTGGTGATCGGTGACGGGGTCGCTCATGGTCGTGTGGGTCCGGGAAGAAGGCGTCGCATCCTACCGTGTGTAGGATCCTGAATCCCATCGCCAGCCTTCCGAAAAGGTGGCCCGCCGCGACCACCGCGAAGGCCGTGAGCTCTGATCGCCGATGACCCTTCCAGTGCGTACCATCAGGAGATGTCGAAGAAACTCGCCGCAGTCCGATCGGGTGACGTGATGCAAGGCAATAGAAACGACCTCGTGGCCGGCGTGCTCTCCCTCCTCCTTCTCTGGACCGGGGTCGGTGCGCTCCATGCCGCCGCGGCCGAGCCGCCGGTACCTGGACGATTCGAACGCCAGATCGACGGGCTCGACGAGTCCCGGGCGATCGCCCTCCGCCCGAACGGGGCGGTCGTGGTCGTCGACGCGCAGGGGCGGATCGGGGCGTCGGAGGCGACCGATGCGGCGACACCGCCGCCGACGGGTGGTTGCATCGACCTTGCGATCGACGGTCAGGATCGATGGTTCCTGCTCGGTCCTCGGAGCGTTCAGCGCCGTGACGCGGGCGAGGATCTCGTCTGGTCGACGGAGATCGGCGGTCGGGCGGTCGGAAGCGGCGGGGTTCTGGTCTGGGTCGTCGACGAGCTTGGGAAACTGCACGGCCTCGATCTCGAGACGGGCGAGCTTCGTCAGGTCGGCCAGTCGGTGTATCCCGGCTGCCGCGGGATCGTAGGCCTTCCCGACGGCGGCGCCTGGCTCGCGGATACCGACCGGCATCGCCTGGTCCGAATCGATGCGACCGGCGCCGAGGTCCGGGCGATCGGGGACCGAGGAGCGTTTCCAGGCCTTTTCAACACGCCCGTCGATCTCGCGGTCGCGGGCGACCGGCTCTTCGTCGCCGACAAGCTGAACCATCGAGTCTCGGTGCATCGACTCGAAGATGCCGCGTTCCTCGATCAGTGGGGCATGCATGCGGTGGTTCCCCGGGAGGGGGAGGGGCGGATTCACTATCCCGAAGGGGTCGCGGTGTCATCCGACGGGGAGCGGGCATTCGTGCTCGAACCCTTCGAGCGCCGGTATCAGGTCTTCGGCCCGGTTCTGGAGGGAGAGTCCCCGACCGGCAGTTCACTGCCGCGGGTTCGAGGCGTTGAGAGTCACTTCGGATCCGACGTCGGTGCGGACGGTGATCTGCTCGCGATGTGGGAGCCGGAGAGCGCTTCGGCGGTCGTCTTCGATCTTCGCTTCGGGATTCCGATCCACGTGACCACCTTCTCCCGGAGCGGTCGCGGCGCCGCGCACTTCAACCGAATCGATGCGGTGGGGGTCGACGCCGAGGCCCAGGAGATCTTCCTGCTCGACGGCGGCGGACGACGAATCGTCAAGTGGCGATTGGACCGGGATCGTGAAGAACCATTGAAGATGGATCCGTTCATGGCGAGGTTCGTCCGCAGCTGGCGCTACGACCTCCTCGATCAACGCATCGCGGAGGCGGGCGGCGGAGGTCGCGTCGATCTTCGGGACCTGGTGATTCGCGACGGGGTGCTGCATCTCCTCGATGCATCCGGACCTTCGATCATCCTCGCCGACGGCGACCTGGACGTATCCCGTGTGATCCCACTGCCCGCCGACCTGCGGCCGACACAGGTCTCGGTGCGCCCGACGGGCGGATGGCTGGTCAGCGACGTGGTCACCGGGCGGGTGCTCGTGCTCGACGAGGCGGGGGCGGTCGAACGGACATTCGGGCTCGACGAGACCGGCATCCAACGCCCCTTCGGCGTGGCGGCGCTGCCTGATGGGCGGATCGCGATCTCCGATCGCGGGACGGACCGGGTGGTCACGCTTTCGAGCGACGGTGGCGTGGTGTCGACGGCGGGAGAGCGTGGTTCATGGGATGGCGCCTTGTGGCTGCCCGCGGGGCTCGAAGTGCTGCCGGACGGCGGCGTCGTCGTCCTCGACCAGGGCAACCACCGGGCGCAGGTCTTCGATGCCACCAGCGGTGACTGGAGGATCTCGTTCAGTCTGGGTCAGGGGCATGATCGTCCGATGCTGCTTCGAAGCGATTTCGAGCCGGCCGAGGACGTGGTTCCGGCGACGAACGTGAATGCAGGTGACGGGGCCGATGCGATGCGCTCGTCGCCGCGGGAGGAACAGCCATGAGCATTCGTTTCGCGTCCATCCTCGTGCTTCTCCTCCTCCTGATCGCGGCGTGTGACCGCCCACCGGCCGGTGATGCGTCCTCCGGCCCGGCGCCCGAATCGGACGGGTCCGGCGACCCGGTGAATGAGGACGTGGAGGTCGTGGTCGCCTGGGAGGACGTCGTCTCCGGAGACGGTCGTTGGCGGGTCGCATGGCGTCCGGTGGGTGGACCGTTGCCGGTCTCCGAGCCGTGCATGATCGATCTTCGCATCACCGACGCCGACGGGCAGCCACTTGTTGGCCGGGTCGAGGTCGTCTTCGACGCCGAGATGCCGCATCACGGCCACGGCATGAACGTTGAGCCTCGGGTCACCCGTGAAGGAGACGACTGGCTCGTCGAAGGAATCCTGTTGCACATGCCGGGGCGTTGGGAGGCTTCGGTCGACGTCGAACTCGACGGCGAGATCGAGCGGGCGCAATGGACGCTGGACATCGAGCGATGAATCGCGGGCCGCGTCATCGAGCCGTGGTCGGATCCCGCGCGGATCTGGTGCCGGTGATCGCGGTGACGATGCTGGCCATGATGGGCTGCGACCGGTCGAGCCCGTCGGGCGTCGGGGCGGATGAGGATGCGGTCGCGGTCTCGCTCGACGCGGATGTGCGACGTCGAGCCTTGGCCGCCTCGCCGCTCCCCGAGCCCCCTCCGTCTCCGACCAATCGATGGTCGGAGGATTCCGGCGCTGCGGATTTCGGGCGACGAATGTTCTTTGAATCGCGGCTTTCGGGGGATGGATCCGTGAGTTGTGCCACCTGCCACCAGCCGGAACGACGCTTCACCGACGGGCTTCCGGTCTCGAAGGGGCTGGGTTCGGCGAAGCGGCACGCGCCCACCCTCGTCGATGCGGCGCATCACCGTTGGTTCAACTGGGACGGCCGGAGCGACTCGATGTGGGCTCACGCGATCCGGCCGATCGAAAACCCGCTTGAGATGGGTGGGGATCGCACCGCCGCGACGAGGATGATTCTCGGCGATCCGGATCTTCGGTCGGGGTACGAATCGGTCTTCGGACCGGTCGACCTCGACTTCGAGGAGTTACCGCGGCGGGCGCGTCCGCATGGTGGAGCGGTCGAGTCCGAAGCCTGGAATTCGATGTCGGTCGCGGATCGCGAGCGAGTCGATTCGGTGGTCGCGAATCTCGGCAAGGCGATGGCCGCCTACCAGCGCACGTTGAGATCGGAGCCGTCGCGTTTCGATGCCTGGGCGGCCGATGTCTCGAGCGGTGGAGACGGCGGCTCGCACTTGGACGCCGCCGAGCTGCGGGGGATGTCGCTCTTCTTCGGGCGTGCGGAATGCTGGGAATGCCACTCCGGCGCCTTTTTCAGCGACGGGGAATTCCACAACATCGGCATCCCGGCGCCCGGCGGACTCCCCCGTGACTCCGGTCGATACGAGGGGTCGCTCCTGGTCCGTGAAGATCCATTCAACGCGGCGGGCCGTCACAGCGATGCGCCGGACGGGGTTCAGGCCGTTCTGAGCGCCGGCGTGAAGCACGATTCCGAAGCCTGGGGGGCATTTCGAACGCCGTCTCTTCGAGGTGTCGGCGACACGGCACCGTACATGCACGATGGTTCCATGCCCGACCTCGAGTCGGTGGTTCGGTTCTACTCGACGCTGGAAAACGCGGTTCAGTTGGACCATCACCAGGAATCAGTGCTGACGCCGCTCATGCTGGAGCCTTCCGAAGTCGAGGATCTGGTGGCATTCCTCAAATCGCTCTCGAGCTCGTACGTCGGGCGTGAGGACGGTGGTCGGTGAGCATGCGACGCGATCGCATTATCGGGCGTCGGCGGTTTTCAGGTTCCGATTCGAATCGTTGGGATTTAGGGAACGAAATCCCGACAAGTCCCGTCATAACCACCGTTCAAGGCTATAAATTCGACTTCAGAGCCGTCGATTGCGACCGTCATCGACGCTGCAAGACTGTTTCTCCAACGAGGTAACTCCAAAGATGATTCGCATTTCTGGGCTTCTGGTCACGACGTTCGCCGGCGTTCTCCTGCAGGGGACCGCCTCCACCTGGGCTCATGAAAATGATCCGAAGGGGAAGCCCGAGCCGCCGATCTACGGCGAAATCCTCTACGGCAACCAGGATGGAATCGCCGGAGGTGGATGGCCGGGCTCCCAGGAGAACACGATCTTCTGCGCCCAGATCCCGATCAACCAGCTGGGCGGATCCGGCAACGGTTCGGACTGCTGGGGATACGTCTCGCCGTCGCAACGCGAGTACGCGATCATCACGATGGAATCGGCGATCACCTGGGTCGAAGTGACGGACCCGTTCCAGCCGGTGGTCATCTACACGCATAGCCGGGGAAACACCGGTTCACTCTGGGGCGATGTGAAGACCTCCGGAGATCACGCGTACCTGGTCGGCGAGGGGGGCGGCTCGATCCGGTCTTACGACATGAGCCAGATCGACAGCGGCATCGTCACCTACGAGGGCGAGTCCTCGGCGGACGGTAACAGCGCGACGCACAACATCGCCTCGGTGCCCGGCACCGACATCATCGTCCGATGCGGCGGCTCGGGGCAGGGGCTCCGCTTCTATTCGACCTCGGAAAATCCCGCTTCGCCCCAGTTCATCGGAGCGTGGTCCGACCGCTATGTGCATGACGCGGACATCGTGGTCTACCCGCAGAACGGTCCCGATTCGACCTATCGAGGAAGGATCATCGGCTTCCTGAACGACGGCAACAACGGCGGCTCGGTCAACACCGGCCTCTCGATCGTCGACTTCGGAACGCCGGGAAACCCGAACCCGGCAGGAAACCTGCTCTCGAGGGTCACGTGGCCGCAGGCCGGGTACAGCCACCAGTGCTGGCACACCGAGGACTTTCGCTGGCTCGTCTCGAATGACGAGACGGCCCTGAACTCCACGTTCCAGATGGTGGACATCGAGGATCTGGACAATGCATCCCTCGGTTTCACCCAGTCGCTCCCTTTCTCCGCCAACAACCACAACAACTACATCCACGAGGGTCTCGTCTACGCCGCGAACTACACCACCGGCGTTCGGATCCTCGAACAGAATGGGAACTTCCTGAACGAGATCGCCCACTTCGACACCTACGTGGCCAATGACAGCGCGGGCTACAACGGCGTGTGGAGCGTGTACCCGTTCTTCCCGAGCGGCACCATCATCGCGAGCGATTTCCAGAGCGGGCTGCTGATCTTCAAGTTGGACGTCGCCCCGATCGGGTTCGCCTTTCCGGAAGGGCTCCCGGACACGGTGCCTTCCTCGGGTGCGGATCTCCTCGTCGAGATCTCGGAGGACGGCGCCGAGGTCGAAGTCGCCACGATGACCTACGCGTTCGCCTCGGACGGCGTGGTCGAGACCGTCGACGGCCTCCCGTCGTCGGATCCCGGCGTATGGTCGTTCCGGCTTCCGGCCTCGCCCGACTGCCCTGATTCGGTCTCCTTCGAGTTCAGCGCGACGACCACGGCCGGCGAGGTCTACAGCGATTCCAGTGGCCCGTACTCGGCATTGGTGGCCGATGGTGAGATCCTCGTCGTCGACTTCGACGGATCTTCCGAAGCAGGCTGGGTCTTCTCGGTGGCCGGAGACGACGCCGCGACCGGAATCTGGGAACTGGGCCTCCCGCAGTGCAACGGCCGTGGCGATCCGTGCACCGACGGAAGCGGTGACTCCAACGGTCCGTGCTTCCTCACCGAGATCAACCCCGGCGACTCGAACAGCGACATCGACGGTGGACAGACCACGATGCTCTCCCCCGTGTTCTCGGGCGGCGAGCCGGGATCGGGGCTGAGCCTGAGCTACGACCGCTGGTATTCGAATGATTTCGGGGCGTCGCCAGGGCAGGACTCGATGCAGGTCTACATCAGCAACGACGCCGGTGCGGCCTGGCTCCTCGTCGAGGACGTCAATGAGAACGCCAACGTCTGGGTCACCGTCGACTTCGTCATCGAGGATCTCATCGCCCCCACGGAGGAGATGCGGATGCGGTTCGTCGCGAGCGATCTCGGAGACGGCTCCGTCGTCGAGGCGGGCATCGACAACCTCCGCGTCTTCGGAATCGAATGCGATGATTCGATCCCCGGCGACCTCAACGGCGATGGGCTGGTCAACGGCACTGACCTTGGTCTTCTGTTGGTCGCGTGGGGTACCGACGATCCCGCGGCCGATCTGAATGGATCCGGCAACGTCGGTGGCGATGATCTGGGCGTGATGCTGGTGAACTGGTCGTTCTGAGTCGGG
>NYSY01000105.1 GCA_002683215.1 Planctomycetaceae bacterium | reverse complement strand
GCGAGGGTGAACGAATCGGTGGACACCAGGGCGGTGCCGTTTCCGGAGATGGTCACGCCACCGAGGGGCACGGCCACTTCCAGGCTGCCGCAGCCGCCCGCACCGTCGCCGACGACCAGCACGGAGACGCCGTCGAGCGCGGTTCCGGGCTCGCCACGAATCTCGATGAACTCGTCGACGTCGGCACCAGGCTGGTCGATCCGGATCTCCGCGATGCGGATCTCCGGGGCATTCCCGAGGGGAAGGCACATGTTCAACGCGTGGGAGACGCACGTCTCATCCCACGAATCGGTCGCACAGAAGGGATCGAGGCTGGTGACCAGGTCACAGCAGACCTCGTCGTCGCAGCCGGCGGAACCGATCTCGAAGCAGTCACCCGCGGCGGAATCGCCGCAGAGCGCGGGCGGAGCCCCGCACTCGAGATTCGCGAGACCGGGCGTGTCGACGCCGAGCGAGGGATCGAATGCGCCAAAGTCCCATTCACCGCTCGCACACTTGTAGACGTGGGCGGGCGTGTAGATGTTGTCCGGGCCGACCTCGATCGCGTTCAGGTAGACGCAGTTTCCACTGGAATCACCGATCATCGCGACCACGTCGCCGACCGTGGAAGCCCACGGGGTGGCGTCGAGCGTGCAGTCGTTGTCGACGTCGAGATCGCCGCCGCGGGCACCGACGAAGTTCCAGACGAGGGCGGCGGTGAGATTTCCGCCGTCGATGATCTCGATGTCGATCGGATAGTCCGGGGAACCGGTTCCGAGGCTCAGGGTGGGATCACCCATCACGAAGTAGCCGCTGCCGGGGATGGTCTGCCCGATGAGGTTGTACTGGTGGACCACGACGCCGTTGGGTTCGCAGCCGTCGGAACCGATGAACACCACGCTCAAGCCGTCGAGGCTCTCACCCGGGTCGCCGATGATCTCGACGTATTCGTCGTCGTCACCACCGGGCTGCTTGGTGCGGAACTCGTTGATGGCGACCGCCGGCGGATCACCGTCCGCGAGGTAGGCGTTCGCGAGGCTGGCGCAGTTGCTGTCCCATTCCGCGGAGCAGCAGGCGCTGTCCGCCTCGCACACCAGTTCGCAGATCACGATGTCGCTGCAGCCGGGGCCGTCCTGGGCCTCGAAGCAGCTGCGGGCGAGTCCGCCACAACCGACGGAGTCGCATTCGATGTTCATCGTGCCGGGGGTGTGCTCCTGGGAATAGTCGCCGAAGGAGAATCCGCCGATCGTCCAGTCACCGCTCGGTTCGCATCGGAAGATGCCGCCGGCCGCGTAGATGCCGTCCGGGGGCACCACGACCGCGGCGTACCCCCACTCCGTGGTGGTGGGCGGCTCTTCACAGGTCTCGAGGATCGTCACGCCGTCGACGATCTCGTCCCAGAAGAAGGCGTCGATCACGCCGTCATCGTCGACATCGATGTCGCCGCCGAGTTCGCCCGTGAAGTTCAGTACCAGGAAGATGGTGACGGTGTCGCTGTTCTCGAACTGCAGATCGTCGAAGATCCCGTCGGGGATTCCGAGGGTGAACGTGCTCTTGGCACCGACGAAGTAGCCTTCGGCGTTGAGCTGGTAGCCGTCGAGGAGCGAGATGCTCTCGATGGCCCCGCTGCCGGCGGCGCCGTCGCCGATCGCGATCAGCGCGTACCCGTCGAGGGAAGCGTTCGGATCACCCTTGAGCTCGAAGAACTCGTCGTTGTCGGCGCCGGAGTGGTCGATCCGAAGTTCGTTCAGGATCAAACCGTCCGGACCAGGGCCACCGCCGCCGTCACAGGTCGCGTTGGGCAGACCCGGGGTTTCATTGACGCCACCGACCGCGTCCGAACCCGGACGCCAGACGAGGGTGTCGCTGCACCGCCAGCCGTGAAGCGGCGAGAAACCCGCGATGGGGCCGATGGTGGTGTCGCTGTAGTAGAACTCCGAGCCGAATCCGTCCGGGTCCTGATCGGCGAGGACCGCGAGGGAGTCAACGACCGAAATCGCACCCTTGTCGAGAATGCCGTCGGCATTCGCATCGACCGTGTCGCCCACCATCCCGCCGTAGCCCTCGGCGATGAAGAAGGTCAGGTTCTCGCCCGGCTCGAAGTCGAGGTTCGCGATCTGGTCCGCGCCACCAAGCGAGTAGCTCGGCGAGGCCAGCAGGAAGATGCCGTCCTCGGGAATGACGCCCGAAAGATCCACGACGATTTCAACGCCACCGTTCTGATCGGGTGGGAAGGCGCCTTCCAGATCGCCGACCACGACGAATTGGAGGCCGTCGAGCGAGGTGCCGGGCTCACCGACCAGTTCGACGTATTGATCGACGTCGAGACCTGGCTGGGCGATGCGGAACTCACTCATCCGAACGTCGGCGATACCGGCGGACGCAGCACTGGTGGCGGCGAGGGCGGTCAGCAGGGCGAGGGATCGGGTCATTGGGTCTGTTACTCCTCGAGAGAAATCTCGATGGTGCGGGAATGGAGGAACGCGAGGGAAAACCCCGAAACCGGGGTCGTACTTGGACTAGGGGCGCAGAAATCGCCTGCGGGGATCGGGCGTCCGGAGTTCAATCTAGCCTCAATGGGGGTCTGAATCCCATCGAAAAGGCTAATTCTGCATTTGTTCAGTGATTCCACACCCCTGAGTCTTCGGTCCGAAGCGTAGGAGGGGACCTACCGGACGACAAGGCGTTCATTCCGATTTTCCAAACATCAGCACGCCGGCGTGGCCTGATGGCGACGCCGGCGTGCTGGTCTGTCAGGAAGAAACGGGGGCGATCCCGGTGGGCCGGGTTCGAAGCCGCGGGTGCCCTGCTACTTCAACGGTTCCTCGTCCACCCGCGTGGATGGGGACTCGACCACCTCCACGGCGGTGGACTCCACGATCTCCACGATCGCGGGCATCGGGGTCAGGAAGATCTCGACGCGGCGGTTGTTGGCGGAACCACGCTTGCCGTTCTCGGCCACCGGTCGGAATTCGCCGTAACCGGCCACCTGGACCCGGTTGGCCGCGATGCCGTCCTTGACCAGCGCGTCCCGCACTGAAATCGCCCGGTGGGTCGAAAGATGCATGTTGGTGGGGTGCTTGGCCCTCGTCTCGGGTCGACTGATCGGCATGTTGTCGGTGTGCCCGACCACCCGGATCTCGAAGGCCAGCGCATCCTCGCCCTCGAGGATGTTGGCGAGTGCGCCGATCGCCTGCTTCGCCGCGGGGTTGAGCGTCGTCGACCCGAGATCGAACGTCAGATCACTCGAAAATCGGAGCATGCCGGTTCGCTCGTCGAACTCCAGCAGCTCGTTCTGCGAGGCGAGGCGCACCAGGGCCGCGTTCAGATCCGCCGGCAGGGGACCGGTGTCCAGACCGCTGACCGTCTCGAGCATCGCTTCGAAGTCGCCGCGGAGCTGCGAGATCTCGCCGTTCTGATCTTCGAGCTGTGACATCGCCCGGTCGAGGTCGGTGACCGCCTTCTGGAGCTGGCCGCGGAGCATGGACTCGTTCTGCCGCATCGCATCGAGTTCCGCCTGCGACTGGACACCCTCACGTTCTTCAGCGCGATAGGCGTTCAGGAGATCGTCGTACTTCTCCTGCGGCACGCAGCCGACGGCGGAGAGGGCGATGGGCGCGAGAAGCAGGAGGCGGCGTCGTGGCATCGGTGGAATTCCGGAGAGGTCGGAGCAGTCGAAAGAGGAACGGGGGGCGGTCACCGGGCGACCGTACCATCCGTCTCCTAGAGTGTAGATCGAGTGGCGGATCGCTGCCCCGCCGTCACTGGAAAGGATCGGCCGAACCGTTGAGACCGCTTGAACCCTGCGACGCGATCCCCGGAAGAGGGCGGATTCTGCTCCGCGCGGCCGCCGCGATCGATGCGTCCCGGGCGGCCGCGCCGGCGACGATCCTGCTGGAGGACGCCCGAATCGTCGCCATCGACACGCCGGAGGCCATCGGGGTCCCGAGCGTGGACCGGATCGTCGAACTTCCCACCGAAATCGTCTGCCCGGCGATGGTCAATGCGCACGCCCATCTCGATCTGACCGGAATCGGGCCGGTTCCCTGCGACGCCGGTTTCGACGCCTGGCTCGATCGAATCCGCACCCTTCGGCCGACCGCTCAGGATGACATCGCGGAGGCGGTCCGGGCGGGCGTCGACGCATCGCTCGCGGGTGGGGTCGCCGCGATCGGTGACATCAGCGGGGACCGGGAACTCATCGCGGCGGCGACCCTTGCCGAATCCGGGCTCGCCGGGACCGCCTTCATCGAGTTCTTCGGGATCGGCCGTCGCGAGGTGGCGGCGGTCTCGGCGATCCGGCGTTTCGACACGGACCTCGGCCGCCGGCTCGAATCCCCCGGATTCCGGATCGGAATCCAGCCGCACGCACCGTACAGTTGCGGCCCCGCGGTCTACGCCGCCGCCACCGAGACCAGTCGGCCGGTTTCGACCCATCTCGCGGAAACCCCCGCGGAAGCGATGTTCACCACCAGCGGAACCGGGCCGTTCCTTGATCTGCTCCGGCGGATCGGAGGCATCACCGACGATGCCGGAATGGTCGCGGTCTCCGGTCGACACCCGATCGACCAGCTGCTCGAAACGTCGCCCGCCGGCCGCTGGCTGGTCGCGCATCTCAATTACCCATCGGAGCCGGGGGAGCCCGAAGAGGTGCGCCACCGCCGATTCGACGGACTCGCGCGGGCGGGAATCACCGTCGTCTTCTGCCCTCGCGCCTCGAGATTCCTCGGCCATCCACGTCCCGGCCGCGTCGGCCACCCCTGGCGATCACTACTGGAGGCGGGGGTCGAAGTCGCGTTGGGAACCGACGGCATGCCCTGCCTCGACACGCCGGGACGCCTCGGCACCCTCGACGAAATCCGTCTGCTGCGGCCGGAGGCGACCGACGTCGATCCGACGGCCCTCATGCGGATGGCCACGACCGCGGGTGCGAGGGGGCTGGGGCTCGATCCCGCCGCCTTCACCCTTGATCCGGGGCCGGTCGCCGGCCTGCTTGCGATCACCACCGATCCGGCGCGGCCGATCGAGGGGCTTTTCGAAGGGCGATCGAAGCCGCGGTGGCTGCTCGGCCCCGACCGCGGGATCGCCGCGGGCGGACCAGCGTCCCGTCGCGTCCCCACGCCTTCGTCGGATACGATGACCCCGTGAGCGATTCAAACGAGGAACCCGATCTCCGAGCGGCCCTGGAAGGGGCGGCGCCCTACCCGATGGAGGCGTTCGCTTTCGTTCGAGAAGGGCTCGACCACACCGTCCGCAGCCTGCACGGCGAGATGCCGGAGGGCCCGATCGACGAGGACGAGGTTCAAGACCGGCATGTCGACGGCCGCGAACTGAGCCTCGGCCTGCTCGACTATTCGATTCGGAAGTACGGCCTCATGGCGGAAGCGGTCCTTCGGCACTGGAACATCACCCGAACCGATGACTTCGGTCGCATCGTCTTCGCGATGATCGAGCAGGGCATGATGAGTCGCACCGACGACGACGTGCTCGAGGATTTCTTCGGCGTACGCCCGTTTGCCACGGTCTTCGAACCGGCGGCGGTCAAGAAGAGCCTCCTGGAGATCCGGCGGGAGGAGCGATCTTCGGATCGCAGCAGCGGCTAGGCTGCCCGGATGGAATCGAATCCAAACCCGACGCCCGACGAGAAACCGGTCGACGCCTCGAAGCTCCACATCTGGCAGATCCAGGCGATCCGGGACGTGTTGCTCGTCTCCACGGTGCTCGCGATCCTCTGGCTGGGGTACGCGATGAGCGCGATCACGGTGCCGCTCCTGATCGCGCTGGGGCTGGCGTACCTCTTCGAGCCGGTCATCGAACGAATGCAACGCTGGTTTCACTGGTCGAGGACCGCCGCGGTGTCCTTGATCCTCGCCTTGTTCATGCTCGGCGTGGTGACGGTCGTCGTGCCCACGCTGTTCCTCGTGATCGGCCAGACGAGTTCGTTCATCTCCGGCGCCGGCAGCGGCCGGTATGCGGATCTCCTCGACAAGGGCGTGACCCTTCTCCCCGAAGAGATACGCACCCAGGCGGAAGACGGGATCTCGTGGTTGGAGGAGAAGATCCCCTGGTCGGCCCGGGTTTTCGGCGACGCGACCACGGACGACGCCGCCACGCCGCCGGCCTCGGACCGGCCCACGAACGTCGCCGCCGACGCGGCGCCTGCCGCGCTCGACAAGGCTGACGCATCGACGGCGGCGCAGGCAGAGGACGCGCGAATCGAAGCCATGGTCCGCGAAGAGGTGGCTCGCCAGCTTTCCGGAGGCCTCATCGGCGAAGACATCGCGGAGATGGAACAGCGAAATCGGGCGAAGAAGTTCGGCGCTTCGGCCCTGGGGGTCGTCGGGGCCGGTGCGAAGCAGGTGTGGGGGCTCGTCCTGGGATCGATCGAACTGGGCCTGCTGGTGTTTCTGGTGCCGTTCTACTTCTTCTACTTCGCCACCGCCTACCCGCGGGTGCTGGACTTCGGCGAGGACTTCATTCCCGATCACAACCGGGATCGCGTGCGGCACCTGATCCGGGAGATGGATCGCGCCGTGGCGGGCTTCGTTCGCGGCCGGCTCGTGATCAGCGCGATCCTCGGCACGATCTTCGCCATCGGCTGGCTCATCGTCGGGGTTCCTTATTCCCTCGCGCTCGGCCTGCTCGTCGGCGTGTTCTGCGCCGTTCCCTATCTTTCGGTGATCGGGGTTCCGGTCGCGGTCACGCTGCTCGCGGTCGACCAGTTCTCGCTGCCGGAGTCCGAACGGATGGTCTGGTGGGGGATCCTCGTCTGGCCCACCGCGGTCTACATGGTGGGCCAGAGCCTCGACGACTGGGTGCTGACGCCGTTGATCCAGGGCAAGGTCACCAACCTGAATCCAGTGGCCATCGTGGTGGCGGTGCTCGCGGGTGGAACGCTCGCAGGGATCTACGGCATGCTGCTCGCGGTGCCGGCGGCGGCCTGCGTGAAGATCATCCTCGCGGAGGTCGTCATGCCGAGAATCGAGGCGTGGCGAAAAGGTCGGGCGGTCGATCCACTGCCGGTCGGCTGATCGATGGATTCGAGTGGCTCCCGCGGGTCGACGGCGACGAAGCAGCGGCGAATCAGCGTCGCTTGCCCTTCGCCCGCTTCTTGTAGCCCGATTTCACACCAAGCGTCTTCGTCGAGCCCTTGCCGCCGAGGCCCGGCATCCCACCCATGCCGGGCATCCCTCCTGAGCCCGCCATCTCGCGGGCGGCGTTCAGCTTGCCCTTCATGCCCATCCCGGAGACCTGCTGGGTCATCTTCTGAACCATCTCGAACTGCTTCACGAGGCGGCCGACTTCGGCCGGCTGGGTGCCGCTGCCCCTGGCGATCCTTCGGCTCCGGCTCTTGTTCTTCCCGAGGAGTTTCACGTCCTCCCGTTCGGTGGCGGTCATCGAATTGACCATGCCCTCGAGGCGATCGAACTGCGCATCGTCGATGTCGACGTTCTTGAGGGCGGACCCGACCCCCGGGAGCATCCCGAGCAGCTGCTTCATCGGTCCCATGCGCCGAAGCGTCCGCATCTGCTTCAGGAAGTCGTTCATGTCGAGCTGCCCCTTGGAGAGCTTCTCGGCCATCTTCTCGGCTTCCGCCTCGTCGACCTCGTCACGGGCCTTCTCGACCAGACTCACCACGTCGCCCATGCCGAGGATCCGACCCGCGATCCGTTCCGGATGGAACTCCTCCAGCGCGTCGAACTTCTCGCCGATGCCGATGAACTTGATCGGCGCACCGGTGACATGCTTGACCGAGATCGCCGCGCCACCGCGGGTGTCGGAATCGAACTTGGTGAGGATCACGCCGTCGACCGCGAGTCGCTCGTGGAACGCCTTGGCGCTGTTCACCGCGTCCTGACCGGTCATCGCGTCCACGATGAGCAGCACCTGATGGGGCGTGAGGGTCCGGTTGACCGCCTCCAACTCCTTCATGAGTTCGTCGTTCACGTGGAGTCGGCCGGCGGTGTCGAGGATCACCGCGTCGAACTTCTCCTTGCGGCCGCGTTCGACGCCGCGTCGGCACACGCCCACCGCGGCACCGACCGCCTTGCCGTATTCCGCGCACTGTTCCGGTTCGCCGTGGAACGCGACCTCACCGGATCCCGGGGCCGAGGATTCGACGCCCTCCACGGTGATCCGGAGCTGCTCGACCGCCGCGGGGCGCTGCAGGTCGGCGGCCACGACGAGGACCCGCTTGCCCCGCTTCTTGAGCAGGGCCGCGAGCTTGCCGCAGGTGGTCGTCTTTCCACTGCCCTGAAGACCGCACATCATGAAGACGGTCGGTCCCGGCTCCACCAGCATCAGGTGCGAATCGACGGGGCCCATCAGATCCACGAGCCGCTGATTGACGATCTCGATCATCTGCTGGCCCGGCTTGAGGCTCTTGATCACCTCGGCGCCGACCGCATCGTCGATGACGTCCTTGCAGAACGACTTCACGACGTCGAGATGGACGTCCGCTTCGAGGAGCGCGGTACGGACCTCCTGCATCGCTTCTCGAACATTGGCTTCGGAGATCCGACCGCGTCCGGAGAGGCCTCGGAACGCGGCGTTGAATCGGTCGGAAAGAGCGTCGAGCATCGATGTGTCGCGAGGGGGTGGTGGAGGGGGTGGTGGAGGGCGTGTTGGAGGAAGTGATCGCGAAAGACCGGATGGGGACCGATCGACACGAACCCCCGAGTATATACGCACGAATGGTTGACCCGGCGTCGCCGGACGCCGAACATACCAACGCCGACGCATCCCGCGTCCGGTGCTTCTGGAGGCCATCATGCCGAATCACGCCCTTGCCGGGACCCGCCGCCGCTGGTCGCGCTTTCTGCTTTCCACGCTCGTGGCCGCGACCTGTTCCGCCGCCACCGCCCAGACCGGCCTCGGGAACGGCGCGGCGAATCGTCCCGATTCCCTGGCGGTCGGCCCGGTCGACATCGCGGCCGCGACCGAGGTCGCCGCGGAGGCGGAGGGCCGCGCGGTGGGCCTCGCCCGACTCCAGGAGGCGATCGAAGCCCGGCTCGCGACGGATCTGGCGGCGACCCGGAAATTCACCATGGTCACCCGCTCCCGGCTCGACACCGTCCTCGCCGAGCAGAGCCTCGCCGCGTCGGGATTCATCGACGCGGACGATCCATCGACGGCTCGCTCCCTGCGGGTCGCGGGCGTCCGCTGGCTCGCCGTGCCTCGAATCGTCGACTTCGAGGACATGACCCGGACCCGTCGATTCGACGGCATCGAACGAACCGTCGAGCGACGGACGATCCGACTCGGGCTTTCGGTGGAGATCCTCGATACCACCACGGGTGTCGTCGGCGAGACCGCCACGGTCTCGATCGAACGATCGAACGCCGCGGACGAGAACGACCGCGCGATGCCGAAGGGTGGCGACGCCACGAATCGCCTCATCGGCGAGGTGGCCGCCGAGGCTTCGGCGATGGTCACCTGTCGCGTGCTCGACACCGCCTATCCCGCGAGCGTGCTGGCGGTCGGGAGCGGTGTCGTCACCTTCAATCGCGGCGATGGCGGCTGTGTGGAGCAGGGGTCGACCTGGATCGTCTCCTCACGAGGCGAACCGCTGATCGACCCGGACACGGGGGAGACGCTCGGATACGACGAGACGGAACGCGGCGCCGTGGTGGTGTCGAACGTCGGTCCGCGCTTCTCGCGAGCCCGTCTCAGCGGGGGGGACGCCGACAAGGGTGACGTGATCCGTCCGGCCCCCGCCGGTTGGACTCCGCCCGCGGACTATGCCGCGGCCGGAACCCGGCCCGCCCCCGCGACGTCGGGCGATCGGATTCGCGATGGTGCCGCAGCAAGCCGATCCGGCGTTCTGGAAGGACTCGCGTCCCTCGGGCCCGTCGCGATCGTGGTCCGGGGCGAAGTCGAGGGACTCCCCGCCAACACCGCGACGGCGCTGTCGGCGAACATCGGCGGCGCCCTCGCCGCGGAAGGCGTCGCGGCGATCCGACCCGCGGATCTGGTGGCGTCGATCCGGCCCGGCGAAGCCGATGCGGCGATCGAGTCCGACGCGTCCATCGTCCGCATCGCCGCGGCGGTGGGGGCTCGCTCGGTGATGCTGGTGGATCTCGCGACCATGGATCGGCAGGTTCGTCGCGTCGAAGTCAACGGCCGACGAACCAGCATGCAGGAGACCGTCCTCCGTGGTGGCTGGCGGCTGCTTTCGAGCGGGACCGGTGCCGCCGAGGCGGGGGACTACTTCACCGTCCGGACCGGTTCGATGGCCTCGGATGGCGGCGGTGCGGCGCGGGTCGAGATCGACGAGGATCTGGCGGGTCGGCTCTACACCGAGGCGTCCCGAACCATCGCGAGCCAGTTGCGGGCGGATGCCGGCGCCCTGTTCGGAGGCGCCGACGCGGCGGGACCCGAGCTCGGCTACCTGAAGGTGGACGTGATCATCGAAGGACTCAGCGTTCCGGAGATCGTCCCCGACGGCGAGGACGGCTGGCGAATCACCAGCACGGATCTGCCGGTCCTGGTCGGTGGCGCGGAGGTCGCGATGGACGGATTCGTCGTCTGCACGACCCCGTGCGGGATCGCCGCGCAACGCGGGCCGCACCGCATGACCATCACCCGGAACGGTGCCGAGGCCTGGAGTCGTTCGATCATGGTTCTGCAGGGCACCGAAGCCGCGCCCCAGCGGATTTCCGTCGGACTTCGACTCGACGACGCGGAACGTCGTCGCTGGGTCGAGAACGCCGCCATCTTCGAGGGATTGAAACGGGACGCGGCCCTGACCGCGGCCGAGGTGGCGAGGATTCGCGGCTTCGCCCAGTTCCTGCGGCAGAGTGGATTCCGGATCGATCAGCGACGGGACGAATCGATTCGAGTCGACACCGACGAGGCGCCGGTGATCGAGCAGTGGAACTCTTTCTGGAATCGCTGGTGATTCGACGTCGACCCAGTCGACGAGGGCGTCGTTCGGGCGCCCGCCTCGCCGCCGTGGTCGCGTGCGGTGGATTCGCAGGCTGCGCGAATCACAACGACCGCGCCAGCGGCTATCTCGCCGATCTCGAGTCGGGCCGCTGGGACGCCGCGGTCACCTCGGCGGAACGCGTGGCGAGTGACGATACCGTTCGAAACGAGATCATCGACGCGCTCGAACTGGGGACCGTCCAGCGAATCGCCGGTCGACACGATGCGAGCGACGCCACGCTCGGCCGGGCCTGGGACACGATGAAGCGGACCGCGGATCCCGGTTCACCGACCTTCGTCGACACGCTCGCCGCGGTGGCGGTGAACGAACGGGCCCTCGACTACGTCGGGACGTCGTACGACCGGGTGATGTGCGCGACCTTGCGGGCCCTCGACGCCCTGGCCCTGGGCGATCCCGATTCGGCGCGGGTCGAACTCAAGCGGGCCCAGTTTGCCCAGGAGGATGCGGAGGCGAGGTTCGCCGAGCAGATCGAAGCGGCTCGCGTGCAGATGGCGCAGAACCACGAGGATCTGACCCGGATTCAGAACGATTCGGACTTCCAGTCCGGATTCGAAGCCGCCTACGGGGATCTGGAGGCGCGTTTCAAGCCGTACGCGGGATGGACCAATCCCTTCACGGACTGGCTCACCGCGGTGCTTCTCCACGTCGACGGCGGTGGATCCGGCGATCGAAACCGCGCGATCGACCTTCTTCGGCGGGTGCGGGGCACCCTCGGTGACAATCCCGCGGTCGATTCGGATCTCGCGTTCATCGAGTCCGGCGTCCGATCACCGCAGACCTGGGTGATCCTGGAAAGCGGCTTCGCGCCCCGCCGCGAAGAGGTGTCCTTCCGGATTCCCGCGTTCATTCCCGAGATGCCCTTCATCGGCATCGCGCTCCCGAAGCTGGTGCAGGTCGGCGGCGCGGCGACCGGCGCGCAGATCCGTGGCGGCGATGCGACGGCGAACACCGCCATCATCTGCGACATGGGCAGCGTGGTGGCCCACGAATTCCAGGCCCAGCTGCCGCTGATCACGGGACGGGCGATCGCATCGGCGGTGGCGAAGGCCGCGGCCTCGCTCGCGGCCAACCTCGCGGCCCAGCAGACCGAAAACGGCTGGGCGCTGCTCGCCACGATGGTCGCGACCAACGTGTACGGATACGCCACGACCATCGCGGATCTTCGGACCTGGCGCACGCTTCCCCGGTACTACGCCGTCGCGAGAATCCCCGCCCCGGCCGACGGACGCGTGATCATCGACGGTGACGCCGGAAGGCACGCGATCGACGTGCCCGCGGACCGAGACGCCATGATCGTGATTCGAAGCGTTCGAGCCGGCGGACCCGCGATCGCCCATTCGTTCAAACTCACGGGCGAACCCGCCACGCTCGCGTCAGCCCATCCGTCCGCCCCCGATTCTCCGTCGAAAGGACCGTTCCGATGAAATCCTCTCCCTGCCTGCTGGTGACCCTCGCGGTGTTGCTGCTCTCCGGTTGCTACGCGAACACCGTCACGTCGAATCAGCGGATCAGCAAGGACGGCTGGCTCTCGAGCCACGCGAACATCCGGGTGGTCCGGGAGACGGAGGTGAGCGACGACCTTCTTCGAATCGACGTGGAGGTGGAGAACACGCTGCCCTTCGACACCCGTTTCGACTACAAGTTCGAGTTCCTCGACGCCGAAGGCCGGATGCTCTTCGGTCCGACCACGGGATTCCGCCAGGAGCAGGTGCCCGCTGGCGCGTTCGTCACGATCACCGCGACCGCGACCGACCCCCGCGCCGCCGATTTCCGCCTGACCCTCACCAACGCCAACTGAACCGGCTTCGGAGCTTCTCATGAATCACTTCCTCTCCCGATCCCCCTTCGTCATCGCCCTCGCCTTCGGTGCCCTCGGTGCCGCCGGCTGTCAGCAGAACGCCCGCGTGGTGACGGATGATCGCGACAAGATCGTCTCCATCGATCAGATCGACGTCCAGGACTGGTCCAACGCCGCCGATCAGGTCCTGCAGCAGCTCTTCGCCAGCGGGGCCCTCGATACCGCGCCGGTCAAGCCGGCCCGCGTCGAGGTCACCCGCGTCATCAACGACACGACCCAACGGATCGACACCGACCTGCTCACCCAGAAGATCAAGATCGCGCTGCAGCAGTCCGGCAAGGTCGCGTTCGCCAGCAGCGACGCCCGGGCGAACGAGGTCGCCGACTACGAGGATTTCAAGGCGGGTGACGACGCCCCGCGGCTTCCCTACTTCGTGATCAACGGAAAGATCCTCGAGATCCGAGCCTCCGCGGGCTCCACCAAGCAATCGAGTTTCGTCTTCCAGCTCAACCTCGTGAACACCGCGCAAAGCCTGGATGCGTGGAGCGGCGAGGCGGAAGTGACCAAGCAGGGAACGCGGAACGCGAAGAACTCGAAGGGTTGATCCCGCCGACCGCCGAGGCGGTGACGAGATCCGAAGGCGGGCGGTCGACGGTCACGTCACCGCCCGCTCGTCGTCTCAGCGTCCCCGCGCGAGCCAGGCGAGCAGTCGGTCGGGTTCCCACGCGTTGATGCAGCCTTCGGCCTCCAACCGGCCGCGTCGACCGGTGAGCACCCCGTAGCGAAGGTACTGCAGATGCTCGGCGCGGTGGGCGTCGGTGTTGATGGAGATCAGGCATCCGTCGTCGACCGCGGCCCGGACATGGATGTCGCGAAGATCCAGTCGGAGCGGATTCGAGTTGATCTCCAGCGCGGTTCCGCCCTCGATCGCCGCGGCGATCACCGCTTCGATGTCGGGCTCGAGTCCCTTTCGGCTTCCGATGATGCGTCCGGTCGGATGGCCGATGATCGACACCAGCGGGTGTCGGGCGGCGGCGCAGAGGCGGGCGGTGGCGACCGCGGGTTCCTGCCGGAGCGACGCGTGCGGGCTCGCGACCACCACGTCGAGCGAGGCGAGCACGTCGTCCTCGTAATCGAGCGAACCATCCGCGTGGATATCGACCTCGCTGCCCGCGAGCAGGCGAATGCCGTCGATCCGCGCATCGGCCTCGCGGATCGCGTCCGCATGCCGCCGCAGGCGATCGACGTCGAGTCCGTTGGCCTGGGCGCTGGATCGGGAATGATCGGTGATGGCCAGGATCTCACGACCGGCGGCCATCGCGGCCTCGGCGAGTTCATCGATCGATAGCCTGCCGTCGCTCGCGGTGGTGTGGCTGTGGAGTTCGGCCCGGATCGATTCGACGGTGATGAGGTCCTCCGGAATCGCGCGGTCGAATTCGTCCCGATCGACCCGGAGTTCCGGCGGAATCCACGGGAGTTCGAGCGCCTCGTAGATCTCGGCCTCGCTCGAGGCGGCCACGGGCGCGATGCCGCGCTGCTGGGGCGGCGCCGCCTCGTCGTCCTCGGGAAAGAGACCGTACTCGTTGAGCCGGAGCCCTCGGGCGATCGCGCGTTCCCGAAGCGCGACGTTGTGATCCTTGCTGCCCGTGAAATACAGGAGCGTCGCACCCCAGACCTCCTCGGGAACCACTCGGAGATCGACCTGGATCCCTTCTTCGAGCCGCACCGACGACTTCGTCTCGCCCGCGACGAGCACCCGGCTCACCCCCGGCTGTTCCCGGAACGCGGCGCTCGCCGCCTCTGGATCATCGGTACTGACCAGGATGTCGACGTCACCGATGGTCTCCTGTCCCCGACGGAGGCTTCCGGCCCACGCGACCTGCCGCATGCCCGGCACCGCCTCCATCACCGCCACCACGCGTTCGGCGAGCGGCAGCGCGACGCCCAACCGCCGACGGTCGCCCGCGGACTTCATGAAGTCGATGGACGCCCGGATGTTGTCGATCGTCTTCCGACCCATCCGGGGCAGGGCTTCGAGCCGGCCGTCGGCGAGGGCGGCTTCGAGATCCGCGAGCGATTCCACCGATGCCTCCTGCCAGAAACGTCGGACGGTCTTGGGGCCGAGACCCGGCACCTGCATCACCGTTCGGAGTCCGTCGGGCACTGCGGCGCGGAGTTCGTCGAGCTCCGGCACCGCACCGTTCGCCACGAACGCGACGATCTTCTCCGCGCTGGACTTGCCGATGCCGTCGAGCTTCTGCAGTTCGGCCATCGCCTTTTCACCGCGGGCGATGTCGCCGAGATCCGAAGCGAGCCCCTCGACCACCCGGGCCACCTTGGTGTGGGCGTTGACGCGGAATCCATTCGCCCCGGTCAGTTCCAGGAGCGTCGCCATCTCCTCGAAGATGGCCCCGATGTCTTCGTTGGTGCTCATGCCGACATCCTACGGGTCGCGTCCGTCAGCCGACGTCGCCGAGGCCGAGGGTCGCACCGTATCGGTCGAGCAGTTGCCGCCGAAGTTCCACCGCATCAGGCCCCAGCAGGCGGGGGTCGTCCTCGATCCAGCTCGAAGCGTCTTCCCGGGCGACCCGCAGGAGATCGAGATCGGCGAGGAGATCGGCGACCCGGAAGGGTGGGAGTCCGGACTGGCGGGCCCCGAAGAGTTCGCCGGGGCCGCGGATGCCGAGGTCGAGCTCGGCGATCTCGAAGCCGTCATCGGTCGAGGCGATCGCCTCCAGACGACGGCGTCCCTCCTCGGTGGTCGGCTCGCCGATCAGCGCGCAGACCCCGCGGGCGGATCCCCGGCCGACCCGGCCGCGGAGCTGATGAAGCTGGGCGAGCCCGAATCGCTCGGCGTGTTCGATCACCATCACCGTCGCATTGGGGACGTCGACGCCCACTTCGATGACCACGGTGGCCACGAGGACGTCGATCTCTCCGGCGCGAAACCGGTTCATCACCGCTTCTCGTTCCGGGGGCTTCATCCGACCGTGCACGCCGGCAAGACGGAGCCCCGCCAAAGGGCCCGCTTCAAGCATCGCGCGGTGGTTCTCGACGTCCGCCAGACCCGCGTCGGATTCCTCGACCGCCGGAACCACCACGAATCCCTGCTCGCCCGCGGCCACGCGATCGGCGAGGAACCCGTAGACGTCCGGTGCCTTGCTCGGCGCGACCACCCTGGTCACGGTGGGCGACCGTCCGGGCGGCAACTCCCGGATCGCCGAGACGTCGAGATCCCCGAACACGGTGAGCGACAGGGTGCGGGGAATCGGGGTCGCGGTCATGACGAGGACGTGCGGAACCCGGCCCTCCCGATTGGGCCGACGAAGTCGCGAACGCTGTTCGACCCCGAACCGGTGCTGCTCGTCGATGATCACCAGCGCGAGATCCGCGAACGCCGTCTTCTCCGACAACAGGGCGTGCGTCCCGACCAGCAAGCGCTGGCTCCCATCGGCGATTCGCTCGAGCAGGGGCCGCTTCTCGGCGGGCGGCGTCGATCCGGTCAGCAGTCCGATCTCGAGCGGCGCCCCTTCGAGCATTCGTCCGATCGAAGCATGGTGCTGTTCCGCGAGAATCGAGGTCGGGGCCATGAGCGCCGCCTGGTGGCCGTGGGCCGCGGCGAGCAGCATCGCATGGACGGCGACCGCGGTCTTGCCCGCACCGACGTCCCCCTGAAGCAGCCGATTGGTCGGGATGGTCCGGGCGAGGTCGTTGCCGATCTCCCCGCAGACCCGGACCTGATCCGGCGTCAGCTCGAAGGGGAAACGTCCCCGGATCCGGGACTGGATGTCCGGCGTGTTCTCGAGGGCGGCGGCGGTGAGGGTCGAGCGAAGATGCCGCCGCTTCATCATGACCCCGAGCTGAAGCAGGAAGAGTTCGTCGTAGGCGAGCCGTCGACGCCCGTCCGCGGCGTCGCGGCGCAAGTCCGGCCGGTGGATGGCCCGATAGGCTTCGCCGAGCGGCCGAAGCGCGCGGGCATGCCGAAACCGCTCGGGAAGCGGGTCGTGCATCGTCGCCGTCACGGGCTCGAGGATCCGTTCGATGAACTCCTCGATCCGTCGGCTCGGGAGATCCTCGCTGGCGCCGTAGACGGGGCGCAGTCGAGCGTCCCGGGCGGGAAGGTCCTCGCTGTCCTCCACCGTCCGCCACTGCGGATTCGCGAGCTGGAGGTAGCCGCGATACCGCTTCGCCCGGCCTTCCGCGACGACCTCCATCCCGGGCCGAAGCTTGTTCCGAAGCCATGGAGCGTTGAACCAGACCAGCTGGATCCGGCCGGAGGCGTCCTCGAGCGTCGCTTCGATCCTCGGCCGACGACCGGGGGGGACCTTGATCGCCGCGATCTCACCGCGGACCGCGATGTTCGCGGTGGTCCCGTCCTCGTCCGGGATCGACGCGTCCACCTCGGCGATCGAAGATTCGGCATGCTCCTGCTCATAGCGGATCGGAACGTGGTCGAGGAGGTCCCCGATCGTGCCGATGCCGAGCCGTTGCAGGGTCGCCGCGGTCCTCGGCCCCACGCCGGGAACGGCTTCGATCGCGTCGTCGATCTTGATCGCTGGAACGTCGGTCATCTCGGGATCCGGTGCGGCTCGGTTCGGAGACGTAGCATACGTCCGTGGCCAAGCGACCTCAGAAGACTCGAAGATCGATCACCGACGCGATGCTGTTCGTGCAGTCCGCGGGGGCGGACCCCGACCCGCCCGCGTCACCGCCGGTGCCAGCGGCCCCTCGTCCCTACTCGGTTCGCGAGGTGGTCACGCTGCTCAATCGATCGCTGAAGGATTTCGACGGTGGTCGGGAGATCAACATCCTCGGCGAAGTCGGCTCCCCCCGGCTCTCCGGGCACTGGTATTTCACGCTCAAGGACGCCACGGACGCCCAGATCAGCTGCTCGTTCTTCTCGCAGCGGCGGCGTCTGGACCCCGAGTGCGCGACCCCGGAGCTCGGGCAGATGGTCGTCGCCACCGGTCGGCTCGAGTACTGGGATCGCGGCGGTCGGCTCTCGCTCATCGTGAGCCGGCTGCGTGCGGAAGGCGAGGGTGATCTCCATCGGAGATTCGAGCGGCTGAAGTCGACGCTCGCCGACGAGGGATATTTCGACCCCGCCGCCCGGCTGCCGCTGCCGGAGTTTCCGCGGCGACTGCTCATGATCACCAGCCGGGACGGCGCCGCCCGCCGAGACGTCGAAGCGACCGCCCGCCAGCGATGGCCGGGATTCGAGGTGCTGATGCACCACGTGCCGGTGCAGGGGGCCGCCGCGACCCCGCGGATCGCCGGCGCGATCCATGCCGCCCGCGATCAGGCCGCGGCGCTCGGGGTGGACGCGATCGTGGTGACCCGGGGCGGCGGGAGCATCGAGGACCTCTGGTGCTTCAACGAACGCGCGGTCGCCGACGCGATCCACCACTCCCGGCAGCGGGCGATCGAACGACATCGGCGCGGGGGACCATCGCCGGTGCCCGTGATCGCCGCCATCGGGCACGAGACCGACACCTCGATCGCCGAGCTGACGGCGGATGCCCGCGCATCGACGCCCACCCAGGCCGCGATGCAGCTGGTGCCGGATGCCCGGGAGCATCGTGGCGTGCTCGAGGCACGGTTGGGACGCCTGCGGATGCTGGTCACGGGGCGACTCGAACGCGCGGACGCCAGATTCGCCGCCGCCGCACGCCACGAACTGCTTCGACGCCCGGAGCGGCTGGTCGATCCGCATCTCCGCCGGGCGAGGGAACTCGGGACCCGGCTCGATGCCGCCCTTCGGAATCGCCTGGACCTGGCGGCGGCGCGGACGACCCGGGCGGAATCCAGACTCGCCGCCTCATCCCCTCGGAATCGAGCCGCGGTGGCCGTGAGCCGGATCGAATCCGGCGCCCATCGGCTTCATCGCGCCATGGCCACGCTGCTCGAACGTCACCGCACCCTCGTCGAGCACGCGTCCCGGCGGCTGGTCTCGGTCGGACCCGAACAGGTACTCGACCGAGGTTATTCGCTCACCCTCGACGCCGAAGGCCGTCCGATCCGGGACGCCTCGGGCCTCGACGCGGGCGCCGGCGTCACCACCCGACTGGCCCGAGGGGAGTTCGATGCGACGGTCGATCGGGTCCGTGGGGCTTCGGGTTCGGACTCCGGGGCCTGATAGGATCCGGACATGGCGAAGAAGACCCACCAGCCGGCCGAAGAGGATTCCACCGAACCACTCCGCTTCGAGGAGGCCGCGTCGGAACTCGAATCGATCATCGATCGGCTCGAGGAGGGCGACATTCCACTCGAAGCGAGCCTCGAAGCGTACGGCCGCGGCCGGGCGCTGCTCACGCGATGCCGCTCCATTCTCGACGCCGCCGCGACCGAGATCGCGGAGGTCGAGCTCGAGGCTGATGACTCGGATGCGGGCGAGGACGCCTGATTCGATGAGGCGACGCGCCGAAAGGCCATCCCGATGACGGTCCTGGGCCTGGTGGGCACGCTGCCGGATTGGCTGGTGATCTGGTCGCCGCGGCTCGCGACCGCGATCTTCCTCTTCGCGTTCGGCGCATCGGTCGGCAGCTTCCTCAACGTCGTGGTGTACCGGCTCCCGGCAGGCCGGAGCGTGGTCAGCCCGCCCAGCCGGTGTCCGCGTTGCGGCTGGCGCCTCACCTGGCGAGAGAACCTGCCGATCATCGGCTGGGTCATGCTCCGCGGGCGATGCCGTCGGTGCCGAGGGCGGATCAGCGTTCAGTATCCGCTCGTCGAACTGCTGATGGGGGCGCTCTTCGCGACGGTCTACTTCATCCTCTTCTGGCCGCCCCGAGGCTCCTGGGTGGCCGACATCGGCGGTGACTGGTGGACGATCACCCGCTTCGGAACGGCATGGCCGGCCTACGGGGTGATGGTCGCGCTGCTCAGTGCGCTCGTCGCCGCGACCGTCGTCGACGCCCGCACGTTCCTGATTCCCGCGGGGATCACGACCGCGATGACGCTCGCCGCGTTCGCCGGCTGGACGCTCCAGGCCCTGGTTCCATCTCCCTCGCCGGTGGTCGCGGCGTTCCCGATTCCGCTGGCGTCCTGGCTCGTGATCTGGATCGCCCTCGGGGCGGCCGGGGGAACGCTGATCGGCTGCTTCCTTCTTCGCACCGGGCGGATCCGACGGAGCTTCGCCGACTACGAGGACTACGTCCCGGAGGGGGATGTCCTCGCGGAGTATCCGCACGGACGGCGGGAGATGGGGGTCGAGATCCTCTTCCTGCTTCCGATCGTGCTGGGCGGACTCGTCGGCTGGATGATCCACCTCCTCCTCGGATCCGAAGCCGCGCCGCCGCACCTCCTCGAGGTCCTCGGGGCATCCGCCTTTGGCTGGTTCATCGGAGGGGGGCTGGTCTGGGCGGTCAGGATCCTCGGCACGCTCGCCTTCGGCCGAGAGGCGATGGGGATGGGCGACGTGCATCTGCTCGCGGGGATCGGGGCCGCGCTCGGCTGGATCGATCCGATCCGCATCTTCTTTCTCGCACCGTTCATCGCGCTGGCCTGGATCGCCGTGACCCGGTTCGTGGCGACCCTGCGGGGACGCTCGACGCGGGAACTCCCGTACGGGCCTCATCTTGCCGCCGCCACCGTGCTGGTGATGGTCGCCCGGCCCTTTGTGGACGAATTGCAGCGGATGCTCCTCCAGCCCCCGAACTGACCAGCCCGCGATACACTCCGACAGGAATTCGAAAAATCACGGATTCCCTCGGATTGTGATTCCAGCGGGGCCGCGGACGCCCCCTCCCCGAGTCAAGGAAGACCCTTCGAGTTGGTACGCCGAAGGTGATTACGGAAGGATTCAACGACATGCACGGACGACTTCTCCTCATCGGCGTGCTCGCCGCCACCGCCTCGATGGCCGGCTGCGACACGGGCAACAAGACCAACCAGCAGGCGCTCCTCGACGAGAACCGGGAGTTGCGTGACAACCTCGCCAGCACCCAGAAGAATCTCGATGACGCGGAGGCCCGGAGCCGGCAGCTCGAGTACGAACTCGGGGAGGCCAGTTCGCTCGCCGAGGAGAACTCGGCGCAGCCCGTCGCCACCGCCTTCGGTCCGGGCGTCGAAGTGTTCCAGTCGGGCGGCGAGATGGTCGTCCGGATCGACGGCGACGTCCTGTTCGACTCGGGACGCACGTCGCTCAAGAGCGCGGCCAAGTCCACGCTCAAGAACATCGCCGCGGAAGTCCAACGGTCCTTCCCGAATGCGAAGGTCCGAATCACCGGCTTCACCGACACCGATCCGATCAAGAAGTCGGGGTTCAAGTCGAACTACCACCTCGGATTCGAACGGGCCTACGCGGTCGGCCGTTATCTCGACAGCCAGGGCTTCGACGACGAGTCGATCAGCTATGCGACCTTCGGACCGGACGTGCCGCTGGGCTCGAAGTCGAAGAGCCGACGAGTCGAGGTCTCGGTCATCACCGACGAGTGATCACCCGAGCGTGCGATGAATCGCACGAACCCGATCGACCGACGGGACCGTGGCGGATGCCGCGGTCCCGTTTTCTTTTTTCGGCGGCCGGCTCCCGGTGACGTGGTTTCGACGATCAGCGATTGGTTTCGAGGCGCGTCGACGTCGTGGCCCGCCGGGCGGGCGACGGAACGGGCGGGAGGGTGGGGATCCGGAGGGGATTCGCGGGTCGAGCGAGGTGAAACGCCGGCCCGCTAGAACTCGATCTTGACGCCCTCCGCCTTCACCGCCTCGATCAGGCTTTGAAGGGTCGCGAGCGTGACGTCGAGTCGGCGCGCCGCGTCGTTCAGATCCTCGTAGAGGGCGGGGTCCTGCAGGAGCCTTCCGATCGTGCCTCCGCCGTCGCCCATCTGCCGGAGGACCCCGCGGACCTCGGCCAGCGTTCGATCGACCGACTCCGCGGTGGTGCCCAGCCGGGTGAGCAACGCCGGCGCCTCGCGTCCGAGGTCGGTCGCCAGTTCGCCCGCCGCCACCGCGGCTTCCGACGCCCGTTCGATGAAGAGGTTGGCCTTGAAGACCGCCTGCCGGGCGTCCTCCTGCAGCTGCTCGTCCGCCAGCCAGTCGCCCGCGGCCTGGAATGCACGCTCGGCCTCGGCGAGGGTGCGGTTGATTCGCACCACTGAAGCCGCGAGCCCGGCCTCGTCTTCAGCGTCCGCCGCCATCATCTCGTTGATCCGCTGCCCGAGATCGCCATAGATGCCCGCGAGCGCCCCGACTTCTCGGAAGCTCTCGGTAACCGGCAGCATCTTCGAATCGAGCGCCTGTACCAGGGTTTCATCCAGCGACAGGAATTCGCCCGAGAGGGTCGGGACGGACGCAGGGGCGAAGACCGCCCGGCCTGCGACGGGGTCGAGCGACATCACGGCCAGTCGGGTGCCCCCGCCGATGAGTGCGGTTTCGACCTGCACGAGATGGTCGACGGGAATCCGGACCCACTCCTCGAGCCGGCACTGGAGCCGGACCGGCCGCTGGGATTCCATCTCCAGGGCCACACTCTCCACGACGCCGATCGGAACGCCGTCGAGCGTCACCTGACTGCCATAACGCAGTCCACCCGCCCGATTGAGGCGAACGGTGATTTCGTAGGAGTTCTGGGACATCTCGCGCAGCGATCCGAATGCGAGCAGCATCGTCACGCAGGCCGCGACCCCGGCGATGGCCGCCAGGCCGATGATGGCGTCTCTGTACCGGTCCTTCATGTCCCCAGTGTCTCAGGTTCTGCAGATCCCTGCACACCCGCATCGGAATCACCGTCTGGCGCATCGATCATTTCACGGCCCTCGAGGAACGCCCTCACCACCGGGTCGCTGGTGTGGCGCATCACGTCGGGCGTACCGTCCATTCGAACCCGTCCCCGGTGAAGAAGCACCATGCGGTCCGCGACCTGGAAGGCGGAGTCGAGATCGTGCGTCACGACGACGCTGGTGATGTTGAGCTCCCGTTGAAGCCGGACGATCAGGTCGTTGATGACGTTCGCCCGGATCGGATCGAGACCGGTCGTCGGTTCGTCGTAGAGCACCATTTCGGGCTCGAGCACGATCGCCCGGGCGAGCCCGACCCGCTTTCGCATGCCGCCCGAGAGCTCCGCCGGCATCTTGTCGAGGGTGTCCGCGAGCCCGACCCGGTCGAGGGTCTCGCGGACGCGATCCTCGAGGTCCGGTCCGGCCTGTCCGGTCTCGAGCAACGGGAAGGCGACATTGTCACGGACCGTCATCGAATCGAAGAGCGCGGCGCCCTGGAAGAGAAATCCGATCCGCCGCCGGATGGGTTGCAGCCCACGTTCCTTCATCCGCTCGATGCGTTGGCCATGGAAGCGGACTTCGCCCGAATCCGGCCGAAGCAACCCGACGATGTGTTTGAGGAGGACGCTCTTTCCACATCCGCTCGGCCCCATGATGACCAGCGATCGCCCGGTCTCGATTTCGAGATCGAGCCCTCGGAGCACGGGACGGCCGTCGAAGGTCTTCTCGATCCCCCGAAGGGACACGATCGGTGATTTTGTTTCCTCGGAAGCCGCAGGCATGAAGCTATCATCCCCAAGGGAGCGTCAGATGCAAACGCGTCACGAATCGAATGATGACCTCGGGACCGGGAGCCAGGTGCTCCCGGCCGGCTCCGACAGCGAAACCGTGGTCACGCACGTCGGCCCCGTCATCCGGGTCGAACGCCGGGAGTTCGACCTCGGAGGCCGGCGGATTCGAAAGGACGTCGTCCGGCATCCGGGCGCGGTCACGGTCATCCCGATCGAATCCGACGGAACCATCCTGATGATCCGGGTGGGGCGGCTCCCGGTCGGACGGATGTTGCTCGAATTCTGCGCGGGGAAGCTCGAACCGGACGAACGCCCGGACCTCGCCGCCGGACGGGAGCTCGAGGAGGAGGTCGGACGCCGGGCCGGCCGGATCGACGCGATCGGCGCGTACTACACGAGTCCCGGATTCTGTGATGAACGCATGCACGCCTTCGTCGCGACCGGGCTTGAACCCGTCCCACGTCGCCTCGAACCGGGCGAGGAGATCGAGGTGGTCCCGATGTCACCGGCCTCGATCGATGCCGCGATCCTCGACGGAAGCCTCGACGACGGCAAGAGCATCACCGCATGGCACCTGTTCCGAGCCAGGCAGGCGGGAGGTGCCGCATGGCCGGCATGAAGATGAACGGCGGCCGCTCCACGGGCGGCGATCTCCGAAACTTCGCCTCCACCCCGCGGTTCGGAGATCCCCTGACCTGGTCGGTCCCGGTGCTCCGCCTCGGCGGCACCGTGTTTCGAGCGCACGCCGTGCTGCTCGGGACGGTCGTGACCATCCTCTTCCGGGCCGGATGGTTCGCAGGAGATTCCAGTTTCCTCCTCGGTCCGCTGCCCGCCGCGGTGTTTCTTGCGTCCTTGTGCGGCTGCGTCTTCATTCACGAGTGCGTGACCATGCTCGTGGCGCGACAGCTGGGTGGCGACATGCCCGAAGTCATCCTCCAACCCCTCGGTGGCATGGAGGCGATCGCGATGCCGGCCGACTGGCGATCAGCGTTTTTGATCGCCGTATCCGGCCCCCTCGTCACGCTCTTCCTCGCCGTCGCCGCCATGGCGGGGCTCCTCCTCGAGACGAACGTGACGCCATCGCCCGATCCGTTCGGTTTCACGGGCATCTATTCGCCCGAGGTCGCCACCTCCGCATGGCTCGAATCGCTTTACCTGTTCGGGGTCGCCGCGATTCTCGTGAGTGGCGCGAACCTGCTCCCGGCGCCGCCGTTCCGCGGCGCCGCGATGTTCGAAGCGGTCATCCAGCCGAGGGTCGGCAATGCCCGCGCCCGCCGCTACGCGCATCGGGTCGGGGTGACCACCACCGTGGTACTCGGCATCGTGGGCATCCTCGCCCTCAACGCCGTCCTCGTCCTCGTGGCCCTGCTCTCCGCCGCGTGCCTGCATCGCGAACACCAGCGGCTGGAAGCGGCCGCCGATGCGGTCGGTGGGGGGCCGCCGGACGTCATCGACCTTCGACTCGATGCGTTGCTCGACCAGCAGTCGGCGGAGGCCGATGCGGAGGCCAGTCGTCAGCATGAAGAGCGCCGGATCGCGGAAGTCGACGCCGCCGAAATGAAGATGGATCGGATCCTCGCCAAGATCAAGACGGACGGCCTGGCCTCACTGGACGAGACCGAACGGGCGGTGCTCGACGCCGCGACCCAGCGACGCCGTGACGGGTCCGCTCCGAGCGACCCGGGGAATTCCGACCGCTGATCGGTTCGCTGGTTAGAATCCGCCCTCCATGGGCGTCTACGACCGAGACTACGCGAGGCAGAGCGGCGAGCCGGGGCGATTCCGCCCGGGTGGAGGCGGGGGTGGCCCACGTCAGTGGTCGATCAACCGCTGGATCATCACGATCTGTATCGCGGTGTTCGTGCTCGATCAGTTCCTTCCAGCGACCATCGCCCCGCTCCGTTCGATGGCCCCAGGCCTTCCGGAAGGGGCCGTGCTCGATCCGGTGGACCGGACGGCGCTGCGACTTCCGTCCCTGACGCAGATCAAGGATGGAAGCTGGCCCGTCTTCACCGCGGCACCGCCCGGCGGCAGGCCCACCGCGATTCCCGGACTGCCTTCGAACCCGCGAGGCTTCTACTCTCTACCGATCATCGAGGCGACCGAAAACGGGCCGAAGCTCGCCACGGGCACGTACACGATCCGGGACGAAGCGGGCGCCACCCGCAAGGGGACCGTCCAACTGTTCGAAGAGGTCGCGATCAAGGGGCCGATCTGGGCCTACGGCTACTTTTCCACGGCGAGGGCGCTCCTCCAACTCGATGAATTCTGGGGCCTGCGGGGCTTCGAGTTCTGGCGGTTCATCAGCTTTCAGTTCCTGCACGCGAACCTGACCCACCTGTTGTTCAACATGATCGGGCTCTACTTCTTCGGGAGCATGGTCGAGCAGTACCTGGGAAGAAAGCGGTATCTGGCCTTCTATCTGCTCTGCGGCATGGCCGGTGCCGCGGCCTACCTGCTTCTGAACTTCGCGGGCTGGACCGCCTTGCAGCTCACCGGACGCGAGTTCCCGGTGCTTCTGGTCAACGACCCCGGACTTCCGCTGGTGGGGGCGAGCGCCGGCGTGTTCGGCGTGGTGATCGCCTCGGCGTTCCTGATGCCGAATGCGCGAGTGCTTCTGTTCTTCGTGATCCCGATGAAACTCTCGACCATGGCCTACGGCCTGGTCGGACTGGCGCTGTTCTCGGTGCTCTTCGGCGGTGACAACGCGGGCGGCGAGGCGGCCCACATCGGGGGCGCGGTCGCCGGATTCTGGCTGATCCGTCACCCGCACAGCCTCCACGGCTTCTTCGACTTCCTCGGCCGGTACGACCCCACGAGCCGGAGCGGCGCCGCCTACCGGGCGGGCAAGGTGCGCGGCTCGGGTGGCTCGAAGGTGGCCGACAGCGAAATCGATCGGATCCTCGCGAAGATCCATGCCGACGGCCTGCAGAGTCTCACATCGAAGGAGAAGAAGACCCTTCGCGAGGCTTCTCGACGTTGAACGGCCCCCTCCGATTCAAGGTCGAATCCCACTGTTCGACCAACTCGGCGAGGACCGGGACGGTCAGCACGCCCCACGGTGATTTCAGCACGCCGGCCTTCATGCCCGTGGCCACCGCCGCGGCGATGAAAGGCATTCTGCCATCACAGGTGCGGGAGACCGGCTCCGAGATCCTGCTGAACAACGCCTACCACCTGATGCTCCGGCCCGGCACCGAACTGCTCGAGCGGTTCGGTGGAAGCCATCGCTTCATGCGCTGGGACGGGCCGATCCTCACCGACTCCGGCGGCTACCAGGCGTTTTCGATGTCGGACATCAATGCGATCGACGAGGACGGCGTGACCTTCAAGTCGTTCGTCGACGGAGCCCGCGTGCATCTCGGCCCCGAATCCTCGATGGCGGTTCAGAACGCGATCGGCGCCGACATCATCATGGCATTCGACGACTGCCCGCCCTCGCCGCATGCCCGGCATGGATCGGGCAGCCCACGAACTCGGATCCCGACCCCCAAGGACTGGCAGAAGCGGCTTCGCACCGCGAACGAACGGACGATCCGATGGCTCGAACGGTGTGTCCGGGCCCACCAGCGACCGGACGAACAGGCGCTTTTCGGCATCGTCCAAGGCGGAACCGACCTCGATCGACGGGCGGCTTCGGTCGACGGAGTCTGCGGTCTCGATCTGCCCGGATACGCAATCGGCGGCGTCGCGGTCGGGGAAGGGCCGGACCTGATCCGCGAGATCGTGGAATTCACGGCCCCGCGGCTTCCCAAGGACCGGCCCAGATATCTCATGGGGGTCGGTTACGAGCGGGACATCGTGATGGCCGTCGCCGCCGGGGTCGACATGTTCGATTGCGTTCTACCCACTCGGAACGGCCGAATGGCGTCGGTCTTCACCGCCCAGGGGCCGATCCGGCTTCGGCACGCCCGATTTCGGGACGACGAGGGCCCGATCGATCCCGAGTGCGACTGCCCGGCGTGCAGTGGGGGATTCAGCCGTGCCTACCTCCGACACTGCTTCTTCGCCCGGGAAATGGTGGGGCCGATCCTCTGCAGCCTGCACAACGTCCGCCACTTCCAAAGGCTGCTGCTGGACATCCGAGCCGCGATCCGGGATGATTCCTGGTCTTCGCTCGCCGGCCGATGGCCGGTTCTCGACGACCCCGACGGCCTTCGGAAGGCCGCCGACGGGTCGTCGGTCGCATCGTCCTCTGGCGGTGCGGGGCCGGAACCCGATGCCGAAGGCTCGAAGACCTCATGATCGCCTCCCACCAAGCCGACCTCACGATCTCCTTCCCGCCCGCCATGCCGGCGGTCTTCGCACAGGACCCGCCTCCGCTGGGACGCCAGGGAACGGGAACACTCACCACCGACGGCGCCGCCGGCGGTGATCCCGCCGCCCAGACCGAAGCTGGCGGCGGTGACTTCCTGCTCTTCATGTTCCTGCCGCTCATCCTCGTGATGATCCTCTTCAGCGTCTTCGGACAGCGGAAGGAACGCAAGAAGCGTGAAGCCCTCCTGAGCAGCGTCAAGAAGCACGACCGCATCCGCACCATCGGTGGCGTGATCGGATCCGTCGTCGAACTGAACACCGATACCGTCGTACTCAAGGTCGACGAGAGCAGCAACACTCGGATGACCTTCGGGCGCGACGCCGTGCAGCAGGTGCTCGAGTCCGAATGATCAGCCGGCATGCCGCCGACCGGTCGTGAACCCGCCCATCCAGCCTCCACCCCCAACGTTCGCCGATCTCCCAAATGAAGAACTACATCCCTCTCTGTCTCATCCTGATCGGCTTGATCGTCGGCGTCTGCGTCTTCTCGGTCTATCCACCGAAGACGAAGATCCGGCTCGGCAAGGATCTCCAGGGCGGCGTGAGCCTCATCTATTCCGTCAAGGTCGCGGACGACTCGGATCCGGACGAGGTGCTGGCACAGACCATCGACGTGTTGAAGCAGCGGGTGAACCCGCAGGGCATCCTCGACATCGCGATGCAGCCGGTCGGTCGGGACCGGATCGAAGTGGTGATGCCGCTTCCGAACGACGACGTCCGGGCGCTGCAGCAGACGTATCGGGATTCGCTCGAGGGCTTGCTCGCCGTCTCCCGCATCCGACCGAGCCAGCTCGAAGCGGCCCTGGAGGCCGGCGACGCCGCGGCGCGGTTCGGGGGCACCGACGCCCGTCGGGCCGAATTCGAGCGGCTCCAGACGGCGTGGAACGACGCCCGTGCCGCCCGTGCGGAGCTCACGATCGCGGAAGCCGCGGACCCGGTCGATGCGACCACGGTCGACGGTCTGCTCGATCGAATCGCCCGATCCGAGATCACGGTCGAGACGCTCGAGAACACGATTCTCTCCCAGACCTTCGGTGACGACCGACTCTTCAACATCCTCGCCCTCAACGGCGTCGCGAAGAAGCGTGGCGAGGACGGCGAACTCGACGCTTCCAGCAGTGAACGGGCGGTCGCGTTCGCCGAACTCGAAGCCGAGTTCCCGCACCTCAAGTCGGAGATCGGCAGCCTTCGCTCGGACTACGCCGCCTTCGAGGCGCAACGGACCGGACTCGACGACCCCGAGGATCTCAAGCGGCTGCTTCGTGGCGCCGGAGTCCTCGAATTCCGAATCGCGGTCCGGGACGGCGCCATGGACGTGCCGGTCACCCTCCTTCGCGAGCAGCTCGCCGAGCGGGGGCCCAACAACACGGATTCCCCGATCGCACGCTGGTTCGCGATCAACGATCTCAAGCAATGGACCGACGAGGACAAGCCCGAGACGATCGAAGCCCTGCTGGCCGATCCCGTCTCGTACTTCAAGAACCGTTACGGACTCATCGCGGCGGCGAAGGACGGCAAGCAGTACATCCTCCTCTACGTCACGCCCGAAAAGAGCATGACGCACACCGATGGCGACGCGTGGGCGATCCGCAGAGCCGGCCGGACGATCGACGACCTCGGTCGACCCGCGGTGTCCTTCGGCCTCGACAGCGCCGGCGGCTCGCGAATGCGACGACTCACGTCCCCGAACGTGAACCAGCCGATGGCGATCGTGCTCGACGGCGAGGTCTACACCGCCCCGAACCTGAACTCCGCCATCGGTTCGAGCGGCATCATCTCGGGCAACTTCGGTGAAGCCGAAGTGACCTATCTGATCCGCGTGCTCGCCGCCGGGAGCCTCGAAGCACGGCTGAGCAGCGAGCCGATCTCGACCAGCATCCTGGGACCGGCGATCGGCCAGGACAACCTCGTCCGCGGCCTCGAAGCCGTCGCGATCTCCGTGGGCATCGTCGCGTTGATCATGATCCTGTATTACTTCGGTGCCGGACTGATCGCCGACATCTCGCTGATGATCAACGCCGTCATGATCTTCGGGATCATGGCGATGATCGACGGAACCTTCACGCTGCCCGGGCTCGCGGGCATCGCGCTCACCGTCGGCATGGCGGTCGACACGAACGTGCTCATCTTCGAACGCATCCGAGAGGAGCTGGTGAACAACGGAGAGGACCTCCGAGATTCGATCCGGCTGGGATTCAGCAAGGCCTCGAGCGCGATTCTCGACGGCAACATCACGAACCTGATCGTCTGCTTCATCCTCTACCAGACCGCCGCGACGGAGGTGAAGGGCTTCGCCCTGACCCTGTCGATCGGCGTCCTCGCGACCCTCTTCACCTCGCTCTTCGTCAGCCGGGTGCTGTTCGCGGTCTGCACCGAGGTCTTCAAGATCCGGTCGCTTCCGATGCTGCCGACGGTGTTCCCCTCGATTCACCGCCTGCTCGAACCGAAGATCGACTGGATTTCGGTCCGAGGCCCGATGCTGTTCCTGAGCGCGATCCTCGCGATCGGTTCGCTCGCGCTCTTCATCTCGCGTGGCGCCGACGTGCTGGAGACCGAGTTCCGAGGTGGCGTGAGCGTCAAGATGACCACCCGCGGAGCGGAGGCCGGCGACAACGCCGGCACCGAGCGGGAACTCGCAGGACGCCTGCTGCTCGCCCGCAGCGACGTCGAAGACCGGATCCACGCCATCGGCGACGAGAATCCGGACGATCCGACCCTCGCCCAGCTCTCGAACGCGACGATCCTCACCGTCGGCACGACGACCGCGGACAGTGAAGCCGCCAGCTTCCAGATCAAGGTCGCCAACCCGCCGGGGATGAACGAGGACGAGAACATCGCGGACGCGATCGTGGCCGCGATCGTCGACCGGTTCGGTGACGAGCTCGCGGTCACCCAGCCCGTGCACTTCGCGGCCGAAGACGATCCCGACCACAGCCCCCACACCTTCTCCCTGGAGCGGAAGACGCTCGGCGAATCGATCGGACGCGATGGAGCAGGCATCCAGGTGGACGCCTTCCGCGGCGGCGTCGCGGTGGTCATCGACGGCATCACGCCACCGATCACCCTCGAAGACGCGGCGGAGCGCATCAAGCGGATGCGCAACCAGCCAGACTTCGCGGACACCGCCGGCCGCGACGTCGAGATCGTCGGGCTCGACAAGGCCGAGCAGGGCGCCCACCGCGAGATCGCGGTCATGGTCTTCGACGACACCCTCTCGAGCTTCGAGGTCGCCCTCGGAACCTGGGACCGGGGTCTCGCCCAGCGGGAGTACGAACTCCTTCAGGCGGCACTCACCCGCGAAGCCACGCTCGACCAGTCCAGTTTCTCGCCGAAGGTCGCCCAGAACCTCGCGGCCAGCGCGATCGTGGCGGTGATTCTCAGTCTGCTCGGCATGCTGGTCTACATCTGGTTCCGTTTCGGTTCGCTTCGCTACTCGGTCTGCGCGATCGCGGCCCTCGTCTTCAACATCAGCATCTGTCTCGGTGCGATCGCCCTCAGTCTCACCATCGGCGAGCGTTCCATCGGGGGCTTCCGGCTTCTCGATGAATTCCGCATCGATCTCAACGTCGTGGCCGGCCTGCTCACCATCGTGGGCTATTCGCTCAACGACACCATCGTCATCCTCGACCGCATTCGCGAGAACCGCGGAAAGCTCAGCTATGCGTCGCGCGGCGTGGTGAACAATTCGATCAACCAGACCTTCAGCCGCACCATCATGACCAGTGGCACCACGATCACCTCGGCGATCGTGCTCTACTCCCTCGGCGGTACTGGGATCCGGCCGTTCGCCTTCACGTTCTTCGTGGGCCTGGTCGCAGCGACCTACTCCTCGGTCGTGATCGCGGCACCACTCACCTGGAGCGTCGGCGCCAAGGAGCCCGAGGATTCCAGGCCTCGCGACTCGACCTCGCTCTCGACCGGTTGACCCCGGTCGGAGGCAACCGAACCTCGGATCCGTCGCCTCGTCGGATTCGAAACGAACCCATGGGCCGGCCCCACCCGGGCCGGCGCAGACGGGAGGCTTCCAAATGACCAGCGGACTCCGACTCACCGTGGCCCTGCTGCTGGTGGCGTTGATCGCCATCGGCTTCTACTTCGCGAACCTCGAGGGCGGCGATCGATCCGAAGAGGCGAACATCACGCGGGATCCCACCGTGCTGGTCGAACCGCCCGCCGACCCCGCCACCGCACCGAGCATCGCGCCGGAAGAGGCCGCGGCGTCGACCCCGCCGGAGGTTGCGGAGGCGGGGGACACCGAGCCCGCTTCCCCCTCGAACGCCGGGCTCGCGGAACTGCCCCGGTCATCCAACGACGCGATGCCCGACTCGTCGCCTTCCGCGATCGATGTGGCGACCGAAGCCGAATCATCCGGACCCGCGGTGTCGGAACCCTCGATGGATGCGGCGGACACACCGACCGCCGACGTCGCGGTGGAAGCCTCGATCGACACCGACCCCGAAACCACCATCGATCCCGCGATCGAAATCGCCACCGAACCCCTGACGCCGCCCTTCGGTCGAAGCCAGGGCGTGCGGGCCTCCGGAATCTACCTGCTTCAGGCCGTCTCCCCCGGCGATCCGGCGGTCGACGCCGAAACGGCACGGTCGAACCTCGTCGCTTCGATCGATCCGCGACCGAGTGGACCGGAGGGAACCGCCTGGGTTCCGATCGCGACCTGGTGCTCGATTCGCGGCGACGGTGAGTTGCAGGGGATCGTGACCGGGATCCGAGCCACGCCGACCGGCGAGGGGCGGTTCCTGCTGGTCCGGGATGACGACCTGCTCGGCCTTCGACTCGACGGCCGCATCTCGGATGCGGATGCCTTCGAGAACAACGAAGGGCGCCCCCGGGTCGCGTTCCTCCTCGAGAGTGACGCGGTCGATGAAGTCCGCGAGGCGAGTTTCGCGATGGTGGGCGGCACCGTGGCGTGGATCGTCGATGGCGAAGTCGTCTCGATGCCCCCGCTGGAGGTGGCGATCCAGAATCAAGGACGGCTCAACGGCGGATTCGATCTGGAGCATGCCCGGTGGATCGCCGCCCGACTCCGCGGTGAACTGATGCGACGCCCGGGCACGCCCGAACCCGAATCGATCGAGATCGGCGACGATGCGATCCTCGGGGCTTCGGACACGAACGATCGATCGGGACGATCCGCCGCCGAACTCCCGGCTTCCGCGTACACCAGCTACACGATTCAGGCCGGAGACAGTTTCGAAGGCATCGCCAAGGACTGGTTCGGCGACCCTCGGAAGCAGTCGCTCATCGCGATCGCGAACCCGACCGTCGACCCGATCCGACTGCAGATCGGGCAGGTCATCAAGCTCCCTCCGAAGGACACGCCGCTGGCGATCCAGCGGGGCGAGCCGACCGCGACCGGGGTGGTGATCCACGTGGTCCGCTCCGGCGAGACGCTCAGCGACATCGCGGCGGAGTATCTCGGCAAAGCCTCCCGTTGGCAGGAGATCCACGAGGCGAATCGTGAAGCGATCGGCGATGATCCCGCGCGGCTCACGGTGGGCATGGAGCTTCGGATTCCATGAGTGAACCACAGGCATCGAACGAGGCGGACCGGTTGGCGGCGGATCTGCTCCCCACCCGCATGGACGAGCTGGCGATGGAAGGCCGGAACGACACGTCGGTCCTCAACGAACTCTGGGCCATGGCGTTCGCACTGCCCCGGTGGTACTTCGTGGGAACCGGGAAGTTTCCAAACGTCCAACCGCTCGCGGTGATCATCGACAAGAAGCCCTTTGCGATGGCGTTCACGGCCAAGGGCCGCGCGGACGAATACGCTCGAAAGCACGGCGTGCTCGCCATCGGCGACAAACCCTCGATCCTTTCCTTCAAGGTGGAATCGGCGGTGCGTCGGATCGTCGCGCTGCAGCGGGTCGGCGTCTTCGGCATCCTGTTCGACGACACCCGTGGCGGGTGGTGCATTCCGCTGCAACGCCTTCCCGACATGTTCATGCACTTCAAGGCGGGTGGACCGGGCCAGACCGGCGTCGACCCCGGCTCGAAGGCCGAACCCGGTTCGGACGCAGGCCCGAGCGATTGATTCAGGCGCTCGCCAGGGCCTTCGACGCGATCGCGAGATCGTGTTCGAGGTGGCCCGCGGTCAGTGAACCAACGACCATCGAAGACACCCCCGACGGCGCAAGACAGTGGGGGATCGCCCGCTCGGGCGCGAGTCGGCCGGAGGCGAGCCCCTTCTTGATCACGACGCCGACATCGTTGGCCGAGGCGGCGTCGATCACCACCGCCTGGCGTTCGTCCAGCGAGTGGTACTCCACCATCAGGCAGTCGACCACGCCGGACTCGACGGCACGCAGATGGCCCTCCACGGTCTTGCCGCTGAAACCGATGAACCGAAGATCGCCTCGATCCCGGTGCGCTACCAGCGTGTCCAGCACCGCGGTCTTCTCGATGATGTCGAGATCATCGCCGTTGGAATGGACGAACACCAGATCCAGCCGGTCGGTGGCGAGCCGATCGAGGCTTCGCTCGATGCTCGACCGAACCCCCTCCGCCGAGAAGTCGAATCGCCCCACCCCATCCGCGAACGTCTCGCCCACCTTGGTCGAAAGGATGAATTCGTCTCGCCGTGAGGCGAGGTGACGACCGATCCTCACCTCGCTCGAGCCGTAGGCCGGCGCGGTGTCGACGAGATCGATCCCCAGATCGAGGACCTGATTCAGAAGACGATCGCACGCCTCCTCGTCGGGGAGCGCGTACGCGTGCTCGTACTTGGCGCCTTCGTTCCGGCCGATCTTGAAGGCGCCGAAGCCGATGGGACTCGGCATCAGGCCCGTGCGGCCGAGACGACGTCGTGATGGCTGGTCCACGATCGCTCCTCCCATGGAAAGGCCGCGATCCCGGGTCGCCGCAGGGTTTCGAAATCGGTGGGAAGACCGTCGGACCCCGCCGACGTCTCGCCCGAGCCCGTGAAGCCTTCCGTCGCTTCGAGCACCGCCGCGGCGAGCCTCGGAGCGAGCGCCCACTTGGTCGGCCACGCGGTGATCAGCCGACCGCCGTGGAGCGAGATGACTTCGGCGTCGTCGGGGCGGAGCCCCGCCCGCGTTCGTCGCTCCGCTCGATCCACCCGATACGAAGACCACTCGAGATCATCGATTCCATCGAGATCCAGGGCGGGGAGGACGCCGCGTAGCTCTGTGAAGGCCGCGTCGCGTTGCATGGCCTCGTCACGATCGACGCCACGCTCGGCGAGATCGCCTCCGAGCTGCCAGATCGTTCTTCCCGCGTCGTCCCGGGCGCTGGTGATGGTGACCCGGGTCTTGTTCCCGTCGACGCAGTGCCCGTGGAACTCGGGAAGGTCGCGAGCGCGTGCGAGCGCCATGTGCAGCGGGCGGCGTTGAGCCACCTCGGCATCGAGGCCCAGTCGAGCGAGCAGCCCTTCGTTTCCAACCCCCGCCGCCAGCACCACCGCGGCTGGACGGACCGCGACCTCGCCGCCGCCGGACCGAAGGATCATCCGCTCGACGCGGCCTCCGGCCGAGGCGAACTCGATTCCCTCGGGCCCATCGACGCCGAGAATCCGCCCGGGGTGGGCGTCGGCGATCGCCCCCAGGACGGATCGGGTGTCGAACACCGGCTCGGCGACCCGCAGCACCGCGCCCGATGCGGCCCGGAGCAAGGCCGGGCGATCCGCTTCAGGCACCGTTTCGGGCCGGGTCCGTAGCGCGGCCTTGGCCCCGAGCATTCCCAATCGGGAGGCCAGGGAATCGGTCCGCCACATCCAGGTACAGGGCGTGCTCATCCGTGCGGCGCGGAGATCCGGCCCGTCCCCGTCGCCCGAATCGTGCCGATCCCGCCAGAATCCGGGCATGTCCGCGATCGCGCCCGCCGCGTCGAGGTCCCGCTCGCGCAGGGTGTATTTGAGCCCGCCGTGAATGATGCCCTGCGCCGCGACGCTTTGTCCGTGACCAAGTTCGAACGCCTCGACGAGGATCGCGTTCCGACCCGCGCGAACCGCCGCATCGAGGATCCAGAGTCCGGCGATGCCGCCTCCGATCACCGCGAGGTCCACGGGATGTCCTTCCGATCCGGGCATTCGGACACCCTAGCGGACCCGACCCGCGCCGGGGGAGGTGCCGGTCGCGTATCCTTTCAGGCCCGAGGCGAAGATGGTTCGCGCCGCGAACCGGCCCCGGGCTCGTCACCACCACCGGCAGGAATCCACGCGTGCAACACGGCTCCGTTCTCATTCCCGGCGACGGCATCGGCCCCGAAGTCACTTCGGCGGCCTGCCGCATCATCGACGCGGCCCTCGAGGGTGGTGATTCCAGCATCGAG
>NYSY01000104.1 GCA_002683215.1 Planctomycetaceae bacterium | reverse complement strand
GGGGTGATGATGGATCTCGAGAAGTACGGGCCGATGGTGGTGGAGGTCCCCCCGAAGTGCGGGCCCGGCACCGTGAACGACGCCTTCTTCCGATTCGTCGTCGACATGGGTGGCCCCGGTCCCGATCGCGGACAGGGCGGAAAGTACCTCATCCTCCCGCCGGATCAGATGTCGGAGATCGATGCACCCATCGGTGGAAAGCTCGTCGAGGTCGATGGGGAGGAATATTTCGCGGTCCGGTCCCCCGGCTACATGAACTTTCTGATCCTTCGCGGACTGCTGGAGGACGGCAAGCCGGACGCGCCGGTCGCGATGTTCGAGAACGGATTGAAGGTCTATCCCTACACCGATCGAAACGATCCTCCGGCGATGAAGTTCATCGACGGCTCCCTGACGCCCTTCAACACGATCCATGCGAACGACTTCGAGTTCTTCGAGGAGATCCATACCGTGCTCGATCGGGAGCCGATCGATCTCATCGATCCGGAGCTTCGCGGGCTCGCGGCCTCGATCGGCCTTCAGAAGGGCAAGCCCTTCGATCCGGACGCGAGATTGAAGGGGATCCTCGAAGACTCGGTCGCCATCGGCAACGCCACGGCGCGGGCGATCTTCCTGCGCCCGCGCGATCCCGCCGCGTTCCTCTATCCGGGACAGCAGTGGTACACGCCCTTCGTCGGCGGTGACTATCGCTGGCTCGTCGCGGATGGTGCCGGCGGTCGGAATCTCGACGCCCGGACGCTCTTCTTCTACTGCGCGACCGTGAACACGCCCGCCATGGCCTTGAAGATGCCCGGTGTGGGTTCGCAGTACGCCCTCATCTCGACTGATTCAGAGGGGGACTACCTCGACGGCTCGAAGAACTACACGCTCCGCATTCCCCCCGACGTGCCGGCGAAGAATTTCTGGTCGTTCGTGGTCTATGACCCGCAGACGCGATCGGAACTGCAGAGCGGTCAGCTCCTGCCCAGCAAGAACAGCGTTCGCGACTCGATGAAGGAGAACGCCGACGGTTCGATCACCCTGTACTTCGGGCCGGAGTCGCCGAAGGGGGTCAACGCCACGAACTGGATCCAGACCGTGCCGGGCAAGGGCTGGTTCGCCCTGCTCCGGCTCTACGGCCCGCTCGAACCATGGTTCGAGAAGACCTGGCGTCCCGGAGACATCGAACTTGCGGACTGATGCCGGTTCGATCCCGACCGAGCGAAGGCCCGGCGAACCCTCGGGGTTCGCCGGGCCGTTCAATTGCCGGCGGATGATGAAAAACCCCCCGTCCGGTGTCTCGGACGGGGGGCTCGATTCATCCGAGTGATCGGGAGGCGATCAGCCGTTGCGTCGACGGCGACCGGCGAGGCCTGCGATCGAGAGAAGCGCGATCGCACCCGGGGCCGGAATGGCGCCGACCTCGATCGAACCGTTGACCTCGTCGTTGTAGGCGAAGTCGACGAGGGTGATCGAGTGACTGCCGGAGTTCGCGTCCACGTCGAGCGTGAACTGCATCCATCCGTAGTTGAAATCGATGCCGCCACCGAAGCCGAAGCCGACGAAGCCGGTTCCGGAGGCGTCGAAGGTGCCTTCGCCGCTGACGTAGTCGTGCATGGTCAGATTGATGTTCGTGCTGCCGCCGGGGCCGAGCGGGTACATGTTGAGCACGGACGTGAACGTACCGATGTTGTCACCGGCGGCGAAGTTGCGGGCCGAAAACTCGTTCGCGATCGGGACGAAGAGGCCGGCGCCTTCGTTGAGGGCGGTCACGAAGGTGTAGTCGAGCGGTCCACCGATCAGGACGCCGAACTGCCAGGTGTTGTCACCGATCGAAACGTCGATCGCGGCATCGCCGGACGACACGGTGAGGCCGAGGTCGCCGCTGTAGACGATGTCCGCGGAGGCGCTGCCCGCGAGGGCGAGCACGGAGCTTGCGAGGAGGAACTTGTTCATGTCGATCTCCTGATACAACGTGGCCATGGCGATCTGAAGATCGCGACGGCGGTTTGATGAGATGAGATGGCGGAGACCCTTTCCCACGCCTTCTCCTGAATGAACGAAACTAAGCAATCGAGCCCCCGCATACCAACGAAATCGTCGAATTCGATTAGGAATGGGTCTCGTGCATCTCCCTGGTGGACGACCGGCGTGGCGTCGGGGAACACCTCAACTCCCTCAATAGTCGATACTTGCGACATGGAAGCAGCCCGTTCAGCATCCTCCCCGGGTTTTTCGGCATTCTCACATGGATGGTGGCTGCTGCTCGCCCCGCTGTCGTTGGCCCTCGCCTGCCAGCGGGTCGCGCCGGAAGCGGGGAAGCCTGAACCGCCGGTGCTGGTCTTCGCGGCGGCGAGCCTCGGGGAGATCGTCGAGCAAGCGGCGGCACGATTCGAGCGGGCTTCGGGAATCGAGGTCCGAGTCCACGTCGCCGGTTCCTCCACCATCGGGCGACAGGTGCTCGCCGGCGCGAATGCCGATGTGTTCATACCCGCGGATCGAGACTGGGCCGAGGCGGTCCTCGCCGGGCGGCCGGGCGCCGTGGACCTCGGCGATCTCGCGGGCAACCGCCTCGTGCTGGTGGGCGGGTCGGAAGCGGATGATTCGATCGATCTCAACGCCAAGACACCACCTGCGAACTGGGGCAGGCTGGCGATCGCGGATCCCGACCACGTTCCCGCCGGTCGGTACGCGCGGCGGTCGCTGGAATCGATGGGTTGGTGGGCATCGCTGGAGCCCCGGCTCGTTCCGACGAACGACGTTCGAGCTGCGCTTCGGCTGGTCGAGCTCGGCGAGGCGGATGCCGGTGTGGTCTACGAGACCGACGTCGTGGCGTCGGTCGGGGTCGCAGTCCTGGCGAAGATCCCAGCGGACCTCCAGGATCCGATTGTGTATCCGGTGATTCGGCTGGATGATCGTTCGGCGGTTCGGGACTTCGTCGAGGGCCTCTGCAATCCCGAGTTCCGGGAGGTGCTGCGTGGTCGCGGATTCACGACGACGCCCGTTCGAAAGGCCGAGGGACGATGATGCTCACGGCCGAGGAATGGTCCGCCGTCCAACTGTCGCTCAAAGTCGCGGGGGTCGCGGTCCTGGCGATGCTGCTGCCCGGCATCGCCTGCGGCTGGCTGCTCGCCCGGCGTCGATTCCCCGGCCGATCGCTGCTGGATGCCCTGATTCACCTGCCGCTGGTGCTGCCGCCGGTCGTCGTCGGCTACCTGCTGCTGCGGTCGGTCGGACGTCGGGGCTGGCTCGGCGGCTGGTTGTACGAACACTTCGGGCTGGATCTCGCGTTCACCTGGAAGGCGGCGGCGATCGCCTCGACGGTGATGGGATTCCCACTTCTGGTGCGGGCGGTCAGGCTCGCGATCGAGGCGACCGATCCGCGTCTGGAGGCGGCCGCCGCCACCCTGGGTGCCGGTCCGCTGCGGATCTTCTGCACCGTCACGCTTCCGCTGGCCCTGCCCGGGCTGCTCGCGGGAGCGGTGCTGGCCTTCGCCCGGAGTCTCGGCGAGTTCGGCGCGACGATCATGGTCGCCGGAAACATCGAAGGTGTGACGCGGACGATTCCACTCGCGATCTTCAGCGAGGTCCAGACGCCTGGCGGCGACGCCTCCGCGATGCGGCTCGTGGTGATCGCGGTGATCGTCTCCTTCGTCGCATTGCTGGTGTCCGAACTGCTTTCGAGGCGCCTCGTGCGACGATCCGGAGGGGTGTCATGATCGAGGTCGACGTCACGTTGGAACGGCCGGGATTCCACCTCGAGGTCGCGTTTTCGACGGCGGCGGGGACCCTCGGGATCTTCGGGCCGTCCGGGGCCGGGAAGTCGACCATCCTCGCGATCATCGCGGGACTGATTCGGCCGGACCGCGGTCTGATCCGGATCGACGGTCGAACGCTCTTCGACGCTGCGCAGGGAATCGACGTGCGGGTCGATCGCCGCCGCATCGGCATGGTCTTCCAGGACCTCCGGCTTCTTCCGCACCTCACGGTGGCGGGAAACCTCCGGTACGGCCCGAGGGCTCGAGGAGGCGATCCGGACGATCTGATCGGACTGCTCGAACTCGGCCCGTTGCTCGATCGAAACGTCGCGGACCTCTCCGGCGGTGAACGGCAACGGGTGGCGGTCGGTCGGGCGCTGCTGGTCCGGCCCGACCTGGTCCTGCTCGACGAGCCGACCGCGTCGCTCGACGGCCGGCTGCGGACGGAGATCCTGGATCATCTGGAGCGGCTTCAGGAGCGGAACGGGCGGCCGATGATCCAGGTGAGTCATCGCCTCGGCGATCTGCTCCAGCTCGCCGAAGAACTGCTCGTCATCGACGAGGGGCGGGTGGTCGGGCAGGGGCGGTATTCCGAGCTGTTGCAGGACGTGACCGTTCTCCCGACGCTGCGTCGCCGCGGCGTGGTCAACCGACTTCGCGGCCGGACCACCGGTTCCGCCGAGGTGATGGTGCTTCCGGGCACGGCGATCGAGCTCGTCACGCCGGCGACTCACCGGGGGGCGGACGCGGATGTCGTGATTGAATTCGATCCTGCAGACGTCGCGCTCGCACGGCATCGCGTGGACGGGACGAGCATCCGCAATCAGGTCGAGGGCATCGTCACCCGCTGGACCGACGACGGGGCCGGCGTCTTCGTCGAGGTCCGCCTCGGCGTCGAGGGACCGACGCTCGCGGCGGAAATCGGCCGGGAGAGCCTCGCGGAACTCGAGATCGAGGCGGGCCGTCCGGTCGTGTGCCTGATCAAGCGTCAGGCGATTCGGATCCTCTGAAGCCGACTCGTCGGCGTGGTGGACGATCGGGGCACGACCCGGTTCCGGTGGGGGTGGGCGGGTGGCCCCTATACTTGGGTAAGACCGCAAGGAGCCTCCACGTGAAGCATCGCCATGTCGCCGTTCTCCTCCTGATGGTGTCGCTCGTGATCCACATCACCGCGCCCGCCATCGCCCAGGATTTTCCCGATGATCACTTCTTCTCGGGATCCGACCGGCCCGCGGGCTTGAAGTCGCTCGAAGGCAGACCGGCGCCGCCCCTCGCGCTCGATGCGTGGATCGGCGACGAGACCTCGCTGGAGGACCTTCGGGGGAAGGTGGTGGTGGTCGACTTCTGGGCCACCTGGTGCGGTCCCTGCATGGCCGCGATCCCGAAGAACATCGAACTGGTGAACAAGCACGGCAAGGACGGCCTCGCCTTCATCGGCGTGCACGATTCACGGAACGGCTGGGACACCGCGGACTCGGTGGTCACCGAGAAGGGGATCAACTATCCGGTCGCCCGGGATGCGGAGGGGGCGAGCGTCAAGGCCTACAACCTCGGGTTCTGGCCGACCTATGTGGTCATCGATCGCCAGGGCGTGGTTCGCGCGGCGGGACTGCTGCCCGACAAGGTCGGATCGGTGGTGGAGAAGCTGCTCGCCGAGCCGGGTGGTTCCGGTGGCGCGGCGGCCGGCAAGGCGGAGTTTCCGATCGACTGGTACGTCGGTGGATCGAAGCGCCTCCCGGGCCTCGCCCGCGCCGAAGGTCGGCCCGCGCCCGAGCTCGAAGCGAAGGAGTGGATCGGCACCCCACTGGAACAGGACGCGATGGAGGGCCGGGTCACGGTGCTCCGATTCGTCTCGCCGATCAGCCGGCGGGTTCGGACCGCGATGCCGGATTGGCGACGCACCACCGAGCGACTCGCGCCGCAGGGTGTGGCCTTCGTCGGCGTCTGCGATCACCTCGCCGATTGGAAGCGGATGCGGACGATGTTCGGTGAAGCCGGACCGCCGTTCCCGATCGCCCGTGATCTCCCCCCGGAGGAAGCCGGGCCGCCGCTCGGTCGATTGGCGACCACCTACGGCGTTCGTCGATGGCCGACCACCGTCGTGATCGATCGAAACGGCCGGGTGCGGGCCGCCGGAATCGACGACGCGCGGGTGGCGGAGGTGGTGGGGCGGCTGCTCGCGGAACCCATCGAGTCCTCCTCCGGCGATTCCTGAGCCACCATTTCGACTCCTCCGGCACGCACTCGAACCAGCAAGGGCCTCTCCAAGCAATGAACGATTCAAACGCACCCACCGCCGCCGGGACCGCTGCCGGCGAAACCTTCGCCCGCACCGTGTCGACGAGCGTCGCTCGAACCGTCGTCGGCCAGGAAGTGGTGGTGGAGCGGATTCTGATCGCCCTGCTCACCGGTGGTCATCTTCTCCTCGAGGGCGTCCCCGGCATCGCGAAGACCCTGCTCGTACAGGCGGTGGGACGGGCGATCGACCTCGAGTTCAAGCGGATCCAGTTCACGATCGACCTGCTTCCCTCCGACATCGTCGGCTCGGAGATCCTCGACCCGGAGACCGGGTCGTTTCGGATCCACAAGGGCCCGGCGTTCACGAACCTGCTGCTCGCGGACGAGATCAACCGGGCGTCGCCGAAGGTGCAGTCGGCGCTGCTGGAGGCGATGCAGGAACGTCGGGTCTCGATCGGCGACACCACCCACGACCTCCCGGCGCCGTTCCTGGTGATCGCGACGCAGAATCCGGTCGAACAGGCGGGCACGTTCGAACTGCCCGAGGCCCAGCTCGACCGGTTCATGCTCCGGCACCGACTGGACTATCCGACCTTCGACCAGGAGGCGGAGGTGGTGCGACGCGGGCTCCAGCTCAAACTGAAACGGCAGGGCGACGGCGCGGTGCCGATGTCCGCGTTCGACGCGATCGACGAGTCCAGCCCGTATCAGGTTCGCGACCTGACCAAGGCGATGGAACGGGTGCTCGAGGTCCACGTGAGCGACGTGTTCGTCCGCGACTGCGTCGAACTGGTGACCCTGACCCGCAGCCATCCGGATCTCGAACTGGGATGTTCGCCCCGGGCGGCGATCGCCCTCGTGAACGCGTCCCGGGCCCGGGCGTTCATCCACGGACGCGACTACGCGGTCCCCGAGGACTTCCTCGCCCTCGCCGAGGACGTGGTCCTGCACCGCATCCGGCTCAACTACGAGGCGCTCGCGGAAGGTCGACGCGGCGAGGACGTGCTCCGCGAGATCCTGGCGAACCTCGCCTGATGTCGATCGGGCTCGACCATCCCGGTCCGACGCTCGGTCCGCCCGAGGAACTCGCCCACGGCGATTTCGAGATGGTGGTGCGCCGCCTCGCGGACGACCTCGCGTTCGGCACCGACACTTCCTTGTTCACGGGGTCGGGCCTCGAGTACGCCCAGTCCCGTCCCTATGAACCCGGGGATCCGGTCAAGCAGATCGACTGGCGGATGTCGGCCCGCACCAGCCGCACCTACGTCAAGGAATACGAGGCGCTGAAGCGGGTCGACGTCAACATCGTCGTCGACACGTCCGCCTCGATGTCCGTCGGATCCACGCGGATCACCAAGCAGGATCTCGCGATCTGGCTGGCCTCGGCGATCGGGGTGCTCGCCCAGCGACGCCTCAGTCCCTGTTCGGTGATCGGCGGCGGCGACCGTCGGACCCGTGTCGAACCCAGCCTGCTGCGCTCGGATCTCTGGCAGGGGATCGAACCGCTTCGCGCCGGTCGGGTCGACGAGGCGACGCGGATCGGTGAACGGATGCGTGAACTCATGGCCCGGGCCCGGCGGGCCAGCATGGTCGTGGTGCTCAGCGACCTCCACGACCTCGACGCCGTCGACGCGATCCGGCAGGCGGCGCAGCGACACGACGTGGTGGTGCTTCGTCTTCGGGACCCGGCGGAGCGCGATCGGCTTCGCGCCGGGTTCATTCGAGGCCGGGAGGCGGAGACGGGCCGCGGCTTCGTGGGAAGCGGACGAACCCGGTGGCGGAACGGTGGCACCGGGGAGGACGCCGAGGACGTCGGTCGCCGACTGGCGCGGGCCGGTGCCGCGTTCCTGATGCTCGACGTGGACCAGCCGGTGCTTCCGCCGCTCCGGCATTTCCTCGCCGCCCGGGCGGGTACCGGCGGGGGGCGTGCATGACTCGAAGATCGCAGGCGAGGTGGCACCGAGACGGCACGACGCCGGCATTGCTCGTGCTGGCGGTGGTGTTCGCGATGTCGACCGCGTCGAGCGCGTCACCGTCCTCGGACGGTGAGCCCGCGACCCGGGGCATCACCGGTCGGATCGTCGTCGAGAGCGAGCACGGTCACGTGCGAGGTCGACCGGACCTCGATCTGGATTCCTCGATCCTCGTCCGGGTCGCGGACCGAGATCGTGCCGACGATGGACGGGCGATCACCGAACTGGAATTCATCGGCGTGGACGCCGGGGTCTTCGATCTTCGGGAATCGCTCGTCTTCGACGACGGCGGTTCGATCGATCGCATGCCTCCGTTGACGATCGAGATCGTCTCGAACCTCGCGACCGATGCGCCGAGCGACGTCTTCCTCGCCGAAGCGCCGCCCGCGAGCATCGTCGGCGGCTACCGGAAGTTGCTCGTCGTCGTCGCGGTGGTCTGGATCCTGGTGCCGATCGCGGTGGCGATCCGCCGGTGGCTCCGTCGACCACCACCGCCGCCGGTCGCCCCGGACCCGCCAACCGTGTTCGATCGACTGGAACCGCTGGTGCGTCGTGCCGTCGATCGTGAACTCACCATCGACGAACGGGGCCGCCTCGAACTCCTGCTCCATGCACACTGGCGCTCGCGACTCGGACTCGCGGACGATCCGGTCGACGCGGTTCGGCGGATTCGGACCGATCCGGAAGCCGGTCGGCTGCTCCGCCGCGTCGAATCGTGGTTGCACGCGCCGGACGGACGAACCCCGTCGGCCGCGGAACTTGGTGAACTGCTGGCGCCCTACCGGGATTCCACGCCGGGGGTGACACCATGAGCTTCACGCATCCCGGGGTGCTCCTGTTGCTCGCGGTCCCCGCGATCCTGCTGGTCTGGGCCTGGCAGCGTCGGAACTGGGGCGTCGTGCTTCCGTTCGACCACCAGCATCACGGATCCGGTCGCGCGATCCGCTGGCTGCTGGCCGCGTTCGATTCGCTGCCGGCGATCGCCCTGATCGGCGTCGTCGTCATCCTGGCGGGACCACAGGTACTGCGGCGTCCCGCCGACCAACGCGTCCTGACGAACATCCAGTTCTGTTTCGACGTCTCGGGGAGCATGTCCTCGGGTCGACGTTATGAAATGGCGCGGGATGCGGTCGTCGAGTTCATCGACGCCCGCGACGGCGACGCCTTCGGTCTGACGCTCTTCGGCTCGTATCCGATCCGCTGGGTTCCGCTCACCCGCGACCTGGAGGCGATTCGAAACGCGCTTCCGTTCGCCGACCCGCAGCGGCAGCCGATGCACATGGGTGGCACGCGGATCGGCCGCGCCCTCGAATTCTGCCTCGGCAACATGGTGGAGGAGGCGGAGGACGGTGACCGGATGGTCATCCTCGTCTCCGACGGCGTGAGCAGCGATCTCTCGGATTCGGGCGCCGCCCTCGCCCTCGCCGACGACCTCAACGCGTCGAACATCATGGTTCACCACGTGCACGTCGGAAACGGGTCGGTGCCCGCGGTGGTCCAGGACCTCGCCCGCGAGACCGGTGGCGAGGCATTCGTCGCGACCGATTCGAAGGGGCTGCAGCGGGTCTTCGATCAGATCTCCGGGCTCCGTCCGGATCGATTCGCGCCGGGCGGCACCGTGCCGATGGACTTCTTCGCACCGTTCGCGGTGCTGGGGCTCGTCGGTCTCGGTGGTCACCTCGTCGGCCTCTGCTGGGGGAGGTACACCCCATGGTGATCACCCCGATCGTCGCGCTCTGGATCGCCATCGCGGTCGCGACCCTGGTGCTGCTCGCGGAGATCCTCCATCACCGCCGGATCCGCCGGGTGGCGCACCTCGCCTTCGGTCCCGACGGTCGGCCCGCCGCGTGGACGTCGATCGCCTCGCCGCTCCGGGTGTTCGCCGCCGCGGCAGCGACCTGGGGACTGCTGGTGCTCGCGTCCGCGGATCCGTCGATCCGGGAGGAGACTCCGACCCGGGAGGCGTCGCGGCATCTCCTGATCGCGCTCGACGTGTCGCCGTCGATGCAGCTCGTGGATGCCGGGCCGGACGCGGAGAAGGAGTCGCGGGCGATTCGCGCCGGTCGGATCGTGCAGGGCGTCCTCGATCGGCTCGATGCGTCGACCACCCGCGTGTCGCTGGTCGCCTTCTACACGGATGCGCTTCCGGTGCTGACCGAGACCTTCGACAAGGAGGTGGTGCGGAACGCGCTCGACGGCCTGCCGATGTCGACGGCCTTCGAATCGGGGGCGACGAAGATCACCGAGGGCGTGGCGAAATCGCTTGAGACCGCGCGGTCCTGGATGCCCGGCACCGCGACGCTGCTGGTGGTCAGCGATGGCGATGAACTCACCTCGACCGCGATACCGGCCCTGCCGGCGTCGATCGCGGACGTGCTGGTGGTGGGCGTGGGTGATCCGCAGCAGACGATGTCCGTGGGCGGACATGCCTCGCGGCAGGACACCGTCTCCCTCAAGCAGCTGGCGGCCCGGCTGGGCGGGGTCTACCACCAGGGGAACACCCGGCATCCACCCAGCGGAATGCTCGAGGACCTGACGATGATCGAACCCCGGCTCTCGGATGCGGACGGACTGCGCGAACTTGCGATCTATGCGTCGGTGGCTGGCGTGGCCGCCCTTGCGTTGCTCGGGCCGCTGCTTTCCATCGCCGGACGGCCGCGTTCCTGGTCCCGGGGATGGCGCGGAACGGAGGAGCTCTCCTGATGCGTCGATCCGAACTGATGAAACGATTCGGATGGTCGGCCTGGGCCCTGGTTCCGGTCGCGCTGCTCGCATTCCACTTCGGGCCGGGGCGGACGCTCGCGGCCCGGGAGATCGCGGCGATGCGGTTTCGGGAAGCAAGCGAACTGGAGCGGGGTGCGATCGACCTGCAGGCGGAGGCGTATCGAGCCCACGTCGACACGATCGAACGACGTCGGCAGGCGTTCCTCGACGGGGGCGTGGTGGACGGTGGGTCGGAAGACGACGCGGAGACCATCGAGGCCGATGAGCGGGAACGAGTCGCCTACGAAGCGGCCTCGACGGCGTGGGCGGCGGTGGCCGATGCGTACGCCCAGGTCGAGGAACGACTGGTCGACGACGAACCCCGCACCGTCGATCGAGTCCGCTGGTCGAAGGCCCGGGCCCGGGTCCGATCCGGTGCGATCTGGGACGGCGTCGTCGATCTCGAGCCGCTGACGGTGCCGCGATCGGATGCGCCAGGCGACGTGGAGCTCGCGCGGGCGGCCCGCGAGGAACTCGCGACCGCGCATTACTTCGGTGCCCGACTGCTTCGCATGGCGGGTGAACCCGCCCGGGTCTGGCGGGCCGAGGCGATCAGGGCGCGCCAGCACTTCCGGCTGCTGGCGGAGACCGCGGCGGCGGCCGGGGCCGAGGCGGCCGTGGTCCGAGGGCTCGAGGACAACGTCGAGCGGACCATCGATCTCGAGCAGATGGACAAGTCCGAACTCGAGGGACGCGCCTTGCCGAGGGAGAGTCCGCAGGCGACCCGCGGGCGTCGTCCGGGGCAGGGGCGTGAGGGGGTCTCGCCGCGTCCACCGACGCGTCGTGACGGCCGGGGCGCGGGCGGTCCGGGCCCGATCGGGCCGGGTTGGTAGGAGGCGGGCGCGACGGGGCGATCCACGAACGGAACATCGGACACCACGACTGAAGCAGAACATGAAGACCATGAAGACCACGAAGACCATGAGTGAAAACGACATGCACCGCACCGTGAACCATCGAATCCTCGGCCGGACGGGCCTCTCCAGTCTTCTCCTCGCCTCGGCCGCGCTCCTGCTCGCGACGCCGGCGGCCGCCGCGCCGATGCAGGCGAAACCAACTCGGGTCCGGGCCGTGCCGCTCACGCCCGCCCGGCCGCTGGTGCCCGCGACGCCCGCGACCGGTTCCGTTCCCGGGTTGGAGATGCCCGGGATGTCGGATGCCCCGGCTGGACGGGCGTCGACGCCCGAAGAGGTGTCGGACGATTCGCCGGGCCCCGATGAGATCGCCCGGCTTCGGCGGATCCACGACGCCCTGCCACCGGACGAGCAGGCCTCCATGCGGACCTTCTATGAGGCGCTCGAGATCGACCTGCTCGCCCGCTTCGCCGAGCTCGATGCCGCGGCAGGCAAGGCGCCGCCGCTCCTGCCGTCGATCAGCCGGAAGAAGTTCGCCCGCACGCCGCAGACCGTGCTCGCCGCCCGCACGAAACTGGGACTCGCCCAGCAGGACCGCCCCGACGAGCAGGCGAAGCCGGCGGAGGTCGCGAACTGGTTGCATTTGAACGTGATGGCGGGGGAGTGGGACGTACTCGCCTGGTTCCTCGCCGAACGCGCGGGCGACGAGGCCCCGGGGATCTACTCGCACGTGATCCAGTCCACCAATCAGGGTGATCCGATGCTCCTGCCGGAAGAGGTGCTGGCCCTCGCGAACGCCGCGCCCGGCGAACCGACCGACTGGCAGATCGACGTGCTGGGCAAGCTCCTGAAGCGGGCGTCCACCAAATCCTCCACCGGGCCCATGCTCGGCGAGATCCGGGCCGGCACCCGACTCTTCGGTGGTGACGACGAGGCGAATCACCCCCGCACCGCGGCGCTGCTCGCCCGCGCCGGCATGCCCGACGAGGCGTACGCGTACCTGCCGCCGATCGATCGGGTGCGTGAGGAACAGGATGCGCGTGGACTGCTGATCCACGGGATCTATCACGCTGATCGGAAGGAGACGCTGCAGGCGTGGGAACTCTTCGGTGAACTGGCATTGATCGAGTCCGCGGACTTCGAAGTGCGCCAGGAGGCGCTCCGGGCGGCGGTCACCCGGCTCCCGGAGATCCCCGAGGCGCAGGCGACGGCGTGGCTGGAGGCGGTGTTCGCGAGTGAACGACTGGCGGCGGCAGCCCTCGAGGTGATCGCGCTTGACGCGATGAACCTCCGGAAGAGCAACCTCGGCGAGGCCGAGCGGGCGCGGGCGATCCTGGTGATGAAGTCCGCGGTGGAGACCCTGCTCGACTCCGGTCGCGTCGAGTCGGAGGTGATCCGGGTCCCGATGCGGATGTTGACCACGGGCCTCGTGGCGGAGGCCGAAGCGGCCACGACCGCGAAGGGCGTCCGGGGTGGTCCGCCGAAGGGCATCGCGATGCTGTTGCGGGCGAAGCCGGAGGAGACCTGGCTCGATTCGATCGAACCCAGCCTGGCGGTGCGGGCCTACCGGGCGTTCACCGGCGTCGCGACCCGGGCCGACGAGATCGACGTCGCGCTCGACATCCTCGAAGAGGGCATCGCGAAACATCCGGACGAAGCCGAGGAGATGGGAGGCGAGTTTCTGAACCTCTGGACCGGCCGGCTTCGGCCGAACGCGGGCAGCAGCCAGAACGCCGCGATCTCCGCGGCGATCTTCGCGTACGGCGGTCGGGTCGGCATGGCGGCCGCGCCGCTCACCCGCGGGCGTCAGGCGAGGAACCTCGATCGATTGCGCCGGGTACTCGATCTCATGGCCGACCGTGGCGTCGATCCTCGTGCGGTCAGCGGCGTGGTCGAGGCGTTCCAGGGATGCCACAGCGCTTCCGAGGCGTACACCGAAGCGGACATCATCCGAATCCTCGGTCCGATCGAGGAACTGCCGCCGGACACCGCGGCTCGACTCGCCGCCGCGATGCAGGGCGGACTGAGCGGCGGCTGGAGATCCCGAGAGGTCCAGCAGCGGTTCGGAATGCGCCGCAACGGTGCCGAGATCGCGGAGGTGGTCGAGACGGGATACGGTCTCGCGATGCGGCTCATCGACCGGGCCCTCGAAGTCGAGCCGGACTCCTGGCAGCACGCGGTGCGGCGTGCGGCCCTCGCGTTCGAGCGGCTCGAGCATCGCCGGTCGATGAACGACGACGATCTTGCGGACTACGCGCGGATCCGGGGGGAGAGCTTCGAAGCGTTCGAGCGAGCCGCACTGGCCTATGCGGCCGCCGCCGGCCGGGGCGAGGAGAAGCCGTCCCCGGCGGTCTTCCGGGCCTGGTTCAACGCGGCGATCGGGGCGACCGATCTCGCCGAGGTCACCCGGGACAACATCCTGCTCGAAGGATCCGAACGCGACCAGCAGATCGGTCGGATTCGCGACGCGATGCTCGGAATGGAGCCGGGCCTCGCGGAGGCACACCTCGGCCTGCTCGCGAGCGATCTCGCGGCGGCGGTCGACGGACTGAATCCGGAAGTGAAGCCGCGGATCGTCCGACACGCGCTGCGGGTGGTCGGCGATCATCCCGCGGCCGCGCCGCTTCGACGGATCAACGCGCTCTACGAGGACCTCATTGACGACGAGATCCACCTTCGGCTCACCGTCGACGGTCCGGACCGGACCGGCACCGACGAGCCCTTCGCGGCGGTGCTCGCCCTCCGGTACACCAATGCCGTCGACCGGGAGACCGATGGCTTCGCGAAGTACCTTCAGAACGGCGTCTACGTCAATCTGGGAAACCGCGGCACCTCCGTGAACTACCGGGACCGCCTGGAGCGGTCGATCCGTGATTCACTGAAGGATGGATTCGAACTCGAGGGCGTCGGTTTCTTCGACTCGATGCACCCGTCCGTCGAGGTCCGGGAGAACGGCGAGGCGGGGTGGCAGGAGAAGCCGCTCGCCTATCTGGTGTTGCGGGCGACCGACCCCAGTCTGGAGCGGATCCCGCCGATCCGCATGGACCTCGACTTCATCGATCAGACCGGCCCGGTGATCCTCGCGGTGGAATCCAACTCGCCGCCGATCGACGCCGCTTCCGCCGCGCCGGAGCGCCCGCTCTCGGAACTCGCGGTGGACCAGGTGCTCGACGCCCGTGATCCGGACGGCGCGGTGCTGCTCGAGATCACCGCCCGGGGCCGAGGGGTGGTGGGGGATCTCGGCGAGATCCTCACGGGGGTCGAGGATGCGATCGCGGGCTACCGGATCGCCGACGACGGCATCGAGGCGTTTCCGCTCGCGATGGTCGAGGCGTCGATGGACGACGAGGTCGTCTTCCGTTTCATGTCGAACGCGGACGACGAAAAGACGTTCCGCGATCCCGACGCCGACGGCGTGCCGCGTCAGATGACCGAACGCCGGTGGTCGATTCGTTACGAACCGGAGGCCCCCGCGACGACGTCGGGCGACTTCGAGGTTCCGCAGCTGACGACGGGGATGGACGGCGATCTCACCGTCCGGGTGTTCGAGGACATGGATCTCGTGACCGCCGAAGGCGACACGGTCCCGCTCCGTCGGGGGGTTCGTCCGTGGGCGCTCGCCGTGATTCTCGGCGCGTGTACCGCGATCTGCGTGGCGATGGCGCTTCTCCTCGTGCGGCGAGGGCGAGGGGATGGGGGAGCGACCGAGGATGTCGAGTCGATGCTTCCGTCGCGGTGGTCGCCGTTCGCATCGGTCGCAGCGCTGAAGCGGATCGACGAGCGATACGGTGATCGACTGACCCCTTCGCGACGAACGGAACTTCGAACCGAGATCGCCGAGATCGAGCGCCGGTATTTCGGACCGTCGGACGCATCGGGCGAATCGGATCTCGAGCACCTCGTCCGGTCGTGGGTCCGAGAGGCTTCGACCGGGGGGTGATCCTCCGATAAACACGCAGCATGCGGGCGCACTCGGATCGAAGTACTGCGTTCCTGCGTGGTGCTGTTTGACATACCGGGATCTGGAGTCATCCAGTTCCTTGTCATGCGATTCTCCAGCGACATCCGACACACCTGCGGAAATCTGCTTTGGCTCATGCGTCAGGCGGAGTTCGAGCGAATTCGCTCGTCGGAAGACCAGGCCTCTTCGCACGAACGGTTCCTCGCGCTCGCGAGAAGTCGGTTCGGT
>NYSY01000103.1 GCA_002683215.1 Planctomycetaceae bacterium | reverse complement strand
CGCTCGTTCGCGATGCCCACGATCAGTCCACGCTTGCCATCCATGAATCCCATGATTCGGTTCCTCGCTTCGGTGGGGGCTCCCGCCGTCGGCGACTCGATGCCACCGGGACGCGGGAGCGACAAGGTACCCCGGAACGGCGCCGACGGGGGCTTCCGGGGACCATCCACGGGTTTCCGCGACCGGCCGTCCCGTGTTCGCGCCGGCTTCGCTACACTTCCCCCCTCCCGTTCCCCGGAACGGGCGAAGAGCGCGCGTAGCTCAATTGGATAGAGCATCGGCCTTCGAAGCCGAGGGTTGGGGGTTCGAGTCCCTCCGCGCGTGCTGGAAGAACGGGCCCGGCCACGATCATCGTGGCCGGGCCCGCTTCGTTTTCTCCGGGTCGGGTTCCCGACCCGTGGTCCGAGGGGTTCGAGCGTTCGATCCCGATTCGTCCGTCGCTCAGCCTTCGATCGATCCAGTGCCGTCCACGGCCCGGTGCAGCCGGCCGTCCGACCACCCGAGTTCCAATCCCGCCCGGCCCGCGAGAAACGCCTCGAGCCAGGCCCCGGCCGCGTCGTACCGCCAGGTGTCGGGCGCGAAGAGCGGATCGGTGGATTTCCCGTCCGCCCGATCCAGATACCACCGGGAGAGGTTTGCGCGACTGGTGATCAGGTTCGGCGCGATGCCGTCGGCGAGGCAGCGAAGGCTGAGCGCCGACCAGATCGCATCGATCCGCATCCGCTCTTCGGCGTTCTCATCACGGGACTTCTGATTCTCCAGCGGTCGCGGCGGACCGTCCACACCCCGTTTCACGGCGGCGAGAATCCGATCCGCGTGATCCTCCACGTTGCGTCGGCCGATGTGACGACACCGCTGCAATCCCTCCCGATCGACGGGCTGGATCTTCGAGATGTCCGCCACCGCCTCGTCGCTCATCGCGACGCGGTGCGGGAGGTCCTGTTCCCGGGCCAGCTCGTGCCGGAGTTCCACGATCTCCCGCAGCACGGTGGTGGCCTTGGGCTTGAGACGGGATCCGCGAACGATCTTTCGCATGTGCTTTTCGGGATCGAAGCCACCGACGTGGCGACGTCGCGATTCCTCGCACTCCCGCATCGCCCATCCGAGGCGGTCGTCGGACTCGAGCTGCGTCCGCATCCGGTCCCAGACGAGGAGCAGGAATCGAACGTCGTCGGCCGCGTAGCGGACCTGACGGTCGGTGAGCGGCCGGGCGTCCCAGTCCGTGAAGGTGTGCCCCTTGGTCAGGGTGTGGCCCGCGAAGCGCTCGACCGCCTTGGCGAGCGAGCTCGGCCACGGCATGTCGAGGAATCCGGCGCAGACCTGCGTGTCCACGATGCCCTGGGGCTCGACGCCGAGGGCTCGGCGGGCCGGCTCGAGGTCCTGCGCACCATCGTGTACCAGCGTTTCGACCTCCGGATCGGCGACGAGTTCGAAGATGGGGTCGAGGTCGTCGACCTTCAGCGGGTCGATCAGCGCGAGCCGTCCCTCACAGGCGACCTGGACGAGGCAGATCCGGGGCAGGAAAGTCTCCTCCCCGATGAACTCGGTGTCGTAGGCGAAACTTCCGCTTTCCCGAATGACCGCGGCGAGCTCCACCAGCGACGTCTGGTCCTCGATGACCTCCGGTTTCCCGGTCACCACCAGCCGGTGCGCCTCGATCTCCGCGTGCTGGACCGACTCCGCCTCCGCCTCGGCATGCATTTCTGCTCGCTTTCGGCGCCGGTAACTCGTCCTTCCGTCCGATTCGTTCTTGGCCATCTTGGTGGGTTCCATCCCGTACGACGTGGTGGAGGCACCACGCTTCGAATCCGCCGTCCTTCGAAATACGACACCGAAGGCTGGGAACCGAGTGTAACCAGTGCCCTCGGGGTACGATCGAAACACGGTCACGGGACCGTTCACGCCACCCACCCCCCCAAGCCATTCATCACCATGCCATCCCCACCATCACCTCGTCGACGCGACTTCCGACCCGCATCGTTCCTCGCTTCCGTCGTCCTCGGCGTCACGCTCACGACGTCCGCGAACCCGACGCCCGCCGCTCCGACGTCATCCGACATGCCGCACCGCGCGGCCTCGACCACGGCCGAGCCGTTTCGATTCCTGCTCGTGCCGGTTCGCGGGACGATCGGGGTCGATGTCACGGCCTCCGGCGTCCAGACCTGCCTGGCCCTCGCGAAGGGTGAGGGATGGGACGGCGTGCTCTTCGAATTCGATGCGACCCTCGGCAGGCTCGACGACGGTCTCGCGATCGCGAACGAGATTCGTCTGGCGGCGCCCGATCTTCGAACGATCGCCTTGGTTCGCACCGCGGGCGGCGCGTCGATCCTTCCGCTCCTCGCCTGCGAGCAGTGGCTCGTGCTCGAGGAGATCGAGGTCCAGGAACGAGACGACCGGGGAATCGTGGTGATGCGGGCCATCGGATCCGACCGACCCGCGATCCGAACCCTGCCGACGTGGGGCGGCGATGCCGAGTCGGTCGCCGCGGAACTGACCGCGCTGCGGACCGCCGGCCGTCGATCGATGCCATCGACGATCACGAAGCGATCACGAGACGGACGCGCCGCCCTCCTCGACGCGCTGATCGACCCTGCGCTCGCGCTGGGCGTCGCGCCGGACGGCACGGTTCGGACCCTCGGGCCCGACGCGGCCTCCACCGACGACATGCCCGTCATCCGTACCGGAGACCAGGGCCCCGGGATCCGCGCGGCCGAACTCGCCGAGACCGGTCTCGCCACCGGCCTGCAGGTGGGGCTCGATCCCCTGCGGATCGCGTTGGGCGTCGAAGCCGTCGAACCCCAGGCGGACACTGGCGTCGTTCTGGTCGGATCCGACGCCGATGAACGATTCGCACTCCGCGGAAGCATCTCACGCCAGGGGGACATGATCTTCACCCTCGTCGACGCGATCGGGTCGCTCACCGCCGGCCTTCCGTGGACCATCGAACGCGCCATCCTGTCCGCCCCCGATCGGCCCGACCGACGAAGCCGGTATTCGATGGCCCTCGGCAAGGACGGCTGGCGGCTCTCCGAGGCCGGCCTGAAGAACTGGACCGTCGCGTGCGATCAATGCATCCGCCGCTGGAGCGGGGTCGCCAACACCATGCGGGAGCTTCTCGCCCTCGAAGAACGCGGCCGAAGGGCGTTGAAAGCCTTCGAAGCGATGACGCCCCTGCCGGAAGACGTGGTGTGGCACGCCGGTGCGATCAGGGTCGCCCGATCCACGCTCTCCCCACTGTCCGAACTTCTCCCCGAATGGCGACGGCTCGCCGCGACGGCGAAGGAGAACATCGAGCGGGCCGAAGCGATGAAGTCGTCGCCTCCCCGCATCGGCGATTGATCGCCGATCGAGTCCGGCGATTCCCGCAAAACGTCACCGCCGACGCCCGGAGACGTCGGCGGTGGTCGTCCGATCCGAAGAAACGGACGGGAGCAGGAAATCATCAAAGCGGTCAGGCCGCGGCGAGCTGCCGGCAGAACGCGACCTCGTCGCCGTTCATCCAGTAGTCCTTGGAAAGGTCGAGCAGGTACCTGGCCACCATGCGCTGCTTGTCCGGCGACCATCGCTCTTCCTCGACGCCGCTCGCCAGTCGCTGCAGCAGGCCGGTGATGCCCGACATTCCGAACGGAAGTTCCGGTGCGAGGTTCGCGTTGCCGGAGATCTCCTGATCGTCCTGGGCTCGACAGGTATCGTCGCTGGAGTCGGGCCTTCGGGGTGTGGTGTTTTCGTCGTTCATGAGTATGCCTCCCTTGTGTCCACCTCCTACGGAAATGGGCACCGGAGGGTTCGTCACGGACCGCGCGAAACCTGATTACGGACGATTTTCAAGGGATTCGACGGTCGCGAGGGACGGTGATGGGGCATGTTCCCACCCCCCTCGTCTCGATGCGGGAACGTCCGATTTCAATCCGGGTACCGAGCACTCACTTCGCGGAAGTCCTCGACGCATTCCATCAGGATCTCGACCAGCACCGGATCGAAGTGTCCGCCGGCTTCCTCACGGATCAGCTCGAGCACCTGATCCTCGGGCCATGGCGCCTTGTAGGCCCGCGTCGTCGAGAGCGCGTCGTAGACATCGGCGAGCCCGACGATTCGAGCGAAGAGCGGGATCTCCAGCCCCTTCAGCCCCGCTCGCGTCGGGACATCCGACGGCTCGAATTCCGCATCCGGCTCGATCGGCCCCGGATACCCCGTCCCGTCCCAACGTTCGTGATGATGAAGCGCGACTTCCCGAGCCACATCGTCGAAATCGGTCCGCATCCCCCGAAAGAGCCTCGCACCGATGACCGCGTGTCGCTGCATGTGGGCGAACTCCTCGTCATCCAACCGCCCGGGCTTCTTCAGGATCGCGTCGGGGATACCGACCTTCCCGACGTCATGAAGCATCGCCGCGGTCCGAAGCCGGTCGCGATTCTTCTCGCGTTCGACATCCGAAACGCCATGCCGGCGGGCCCAGGCGTCGTAGAGGACGGTCGAATACCCCGCGACCCGTTGGACGTGGGTTCCGGTCTCGGTCGGATCACGAACCGCGGCCATCGCGATCATCCGCATGACCAGCGCTCGCGTCATGGCGGTCCGTTCGATCGCCACCGTGGCGAGGCCCGCGAAGTGCTCGATGATCTGTTGATCCTCGTCGCTGAACGGAAGGCCGGCCTCCTCGCCTCCCGGATTCGCGAGCTGCAGGACACCTCGGATCTTCCCATCCCGGGTCCGCAACGGAAGACTCAGCAGCGCCCTGGTGCGATAGCCCGAGGCGAGATCCCGTCCCGTGTCGTAGGAACAGTCCAGTTCCGGTGGGATCGAGTAGGCATCCTCCACGCGGATGGGCCGCCCCGTCAGCGCGACCTTGCCCGCGACGCTCTCCAGACTGAGCGCTCGACTCATTCGATGGGTGAAGAGATCATCGCCGCGGCTCTCCACCTTCTCGTTCTGGATGTGATTGCACTCCAACCGGTCGCCGGCGATCGTGTGGATCGCCCCCGCTTCCGCGCCGCAGCATTTCCTCGCCTCCAGCAGGATGCGATCGAGCAGAAGTTCGAAGTCCTGGTATCGATTGAGATCGGCCCCGAGCGTGGTGATCGCCGCGAGGCGTTCCCGATCCCGCTGCGCCTCGAGTTCGATGGTCTCCTTCTCGGTCTCGATCTGCTCGTTGAGCCTCGCGATGTCGCGGTTCGCCTCCTCGAGCCTGCGGCGGGCGCGACGTTGCTCCAACATCGCCCGCCGTCGTTCCACGTGCATTCGGATCCGGGCCAGAAGCTCCACCGCATCGGGCATCTTCACGAGGTAGTCGTCCGCGCCGCGCTCGAACGCCTCGCCCCTGGTCGCCCCCTCCTCCCGACCGGAGAGCACGATCACAGGCACGTCAGCGAGCCCGGAAGTCCGTCGATAGGCGCGGAGTAGATCGAACCCATCGACCTCGGGCATCATCAGGTCCTGCAGAATGACGTCCGGTTCGAAGCGTCGGGCGGCTTCGACCGCGGCCGCCGGGTCCTGCTCCGCTTGGAGCTCGAATTCGGGGTGGGCCGCAAGCATCCGGCGCATGCCTTCGATGACGATCGCCTGATCGTCCACCAGAAGCACTTTGATCACGTTGCCGTTCATGCGTGCGTCGACCCTCTCGTACGCACAGTCTAGTCGGAAGCAGGAGGCCCCGGCATCCGAGCGGACGTTCCGACATCCGATCGATCGCTGCTCGTCAGGCGCTGAAGTAGACCGCGTCCGGGTGATGCACCACGAGGGCGCTGGTCGACTGCTCCGGGTCGATCTGCCAGTTCTCCGTGAGGCGGCAGCCGATGCGCTCCGGCCCGAGAAGTTTGAACAGCGTCTCCTGATCCGACATCTCCGGGCAGGCCGGATACCCGAACGAGTATCGACAGCCCCGGTAGTTCTGGCCGAAGAGTCGGCGAATGTCGGGATCGTCGTGGTGACCGATGCCGATCTCGGCCCGCATCCGCTTGTGCCACATCTCCGCGAGCCCCTCGGCGCATTCGACGCCGAATCCGTGGAGGTAGAGATAGTCGGCGTAACGGTCCGCCTCGAACAGCGTCCGGGCCCGGCGGGAAACCTCTTCGCCCATCGTGACGCAGTGGAAGCCGACGACGTCGCGTTCCCCGGACTCGACCGGCCGGAAGTAGTCGGCGAGACAGCGACGTTGACGGGACGACTGGCGCGGAAACGCGAACCGGGCGATCTCCCGGTCGTGATCCTCCGCATCGAAGACGACCAGATCGTCGCCGTCACCGTTGGCGGGCCACCATCCGTAGACCACCTTCGGCGCAAGGATCGGTTCCGCGCGGCACTCCGCCTTCAGGCGCTCGAACACCGGATCGGCGTGCGCCTCGAGATGGGCCGCGTACTCATCGGCATCCATGGAACCCTTGCGAAGTCCCCACTGCCCTCGATACAGGGCCGTCCGATTCACGTACGCGAAGACCTCGTCGATCGGAACCTCCTCGACGAGCCGCGAGCCGAAGAACGGCGCCGAGGGAAGCCGTTCGACGGCGGCGATCGGCTTCGCCGCGACGAGGGTGTCCCCGTCGCCACGCTCCCGGGTCGCTTCCCGGGCGGCCGCGACGGTGGCCTCGGCGGCTTCCCGCTTCTCGAGCCGGGTCACGATCTCCCCGTCGAGTTCATCGAGGGCGTCGTTCGAGATCCGGTCGCACACCCGCAGGCCGTCGAAGGCGTCCTTCCCGTAGTACAGCGGCCCCTCGTAGATGTCGCGCAACCGCTTCTCGGCGTGGAACCTGGTCAACGCCGCCCCACCGAGGATCACCGGCACCGAAATGCCGAGCTCGTTGAAGGCACGGAGATTCTGTTCCATCACCGTCACCGACTTCACCAGCAGCCCGCTCATGCCGATGGCGTCCGCCTCGGTCTCCCGCCAGGCGGCCACGATCTGCTCCACCGACTGCTTGATGCCGATGTTGTGGACCGTGTAGCCGTTGTTGGTGAGGATGATGTCGACGAGATTCTTGCCGATGTCGTGGACGTCGCCGGAGACCGTGGCGAGCACGATCGAACCCCGACCGAGGTCCCCTTCGACCTTGTCCATCAACGGTTCGAGCCGAGCGACGGCCTTCTTCATCACCTCGGCGGACTGGAGCACGAACGGGAGCTGCATCCTGCCGTCGCCGAAGAGCTCCCCCACGATCTTCATGCCCGCGAGCAGGTGATCGTTGATGATCTCCAGCGGCGCGAGATCGACGAGCGCCTCGTCCAGCGTCTCGCCGAGTCCATCGTCCTCGCCGTCGATGATGTGTCGTTGCAGGCGTTCCGGAACGGTCAGCGACTCGAGGGAGACCCGTTCCTCGGCCTCGCCGTCCTCCGGGAAGAGCCCGATGAAGTGAAGCAGCGGATCGAAGTCCTCCGACATGCCCTCCGGCCGTTCCACGCCGCGGCGATCGAAGATCAACCACTCCGCGGCGGCCCACTTCTCCTCGTCGATCTTGGTTCGCGGCAGGATCTTCGAGGCATGCACGATCGCCGCGGTGAGCCCGCGGGCCCGCGCGTGATCGAGGAACACGGAATTCAACACCGCCCGAGCCGGGGCCCGAAGGCCGAAGGAGATGTTCGAGAGACCGAGCAGGATGCCGCACTTCGGGAAGCGCTCCGCGATCAGTCGGATCCCCTCGAGCGTCTCGTGTCCCAGCCCGCGATCGTTCTCGACCCCGGTCGCGATCGTGAAGGTCAGCGGATCGAACAGAAGGTCGGATTCGT
>NYSY01000102.1 GCA_002683215.1 Planctomycetaceae bacterium | reverse complement strand
GGGGCCGATCGAGAGATCGAGCCCTGCCGGCGTCATGGCCGCATCGATCGACTCCAGTGGAAGGATCGTCCACTCGCCATCGGTCCCCGCCGGCCGCGCAGACAGCACCCGGCGGCGCGGCGAAAGCGAGCCCGACGGGGTCCGACGCGGCGACAGGATCCAGTCGTCGCCGTCGAGGTACCGGTCGTAGGAGACACGGCGATATCGCCGCAACGAGTCCGTATCGCGCAGCACCACGTCGGTTCCGGGATGTCGGGCGAGCCAGTCCTGCCAGGTCGAGATGACCACCCCCGAAACCGGTGCGAGCCGCTCGCCCGCCCCGGGTCCCGCGAGAACGCGTCCGTCGTGACCGGAGACCAGCATGCCTTCGACCTCGGGCGCATAGAGCAGGACCGAGAGATCTTCGAGCAGCCCGCTCACCCCGAAGTCGATCGGCGTCCCGCCGAGATTTCGTTCGTACACGCCGACTTCGTCGACGAGTGGAGAGCGGGCGAGCACGATCGGTACCCCGCCGACCTCGTCGAGGACCACTTCGTGGGCGTCCAGAATGAACATGGGATAGGCCCGTGCCGAGCCCCCGATCCGCACGCCCACCACCCGGTCCCCGCTGACCACTTCCTTCTGCCACTTCCGCTTGTTGCTCGCGTTGAGCGCCGCGACCTCCGCCCCGGGGATGGCTTCTGGCGAGACGAGTGTCGGGAGGAAGTCGCGCGGGTTGCCGCTGGCGACGATCGCCTCGGGATCGACCGCGAGGTTCGAAAGATCGAATCCGTAACTCGAGGGATCACGTCCGTCGCCGATCGGAGACGTCCCCGAGAACACTCCGATCAGTCCCCAGGTCAGGACCGCGCCCGCACCGGAGAGCCCGAGCAGGGTCACCAGGAGGATGGGCAGGAAGGTGGATCCGCCTGCCGAGGGCGCTGGTTCGGGATCGGCATCGACCGTCATGATCCCGACACCGGCGAAAGGTCGGCTTCCGACTCGGGCGGGACGATCCGGATCGCTTCCGACTCGGCGGCGAGCGGTGGACGACCGCCTCGAATCCAGGATTCAGGGTTCACGGGACCACGGTCCAGGACCATCACGCCGAGCACGATCGGAAGATACGCAAGGCTCGTCAGGAAGACGGTCCGGGCGGCGGCGTCGCTCGGCGATCGCCAGAATTGAATGCACCGGATCGTGAACCACGCCCCGCAGATCGTCGCGGTCGCGGCGGAGTACCAGCCAGCGACGCCGAACAGGGTGCCGGTGAGTCCCACCGGCACGAGCAGCGCCGCGGTGGTGGTCATCACCTGCCCGGTGATCCGCCCCGTGGGATCGAGCACCGGAAGCATCGCATGGCCGCCGCGCCGGTAGTCGTCGCGATACATCCACGCCAGGGCGAAGAAGTGCGGCAGCTGCCAGATGAAGAGGATGCCGCCGAGCACCCAGCCCGCCGCCTCGAGTTCGCCGGTCGCCGCGCTCCAGCCGATCATCGGCGGAATCGCGCCGCAGACCGCCCCGAAAAGCGTGTTCGTCGTGGTCAACGGCTTGAGCGGGGTGTAGATGAAGGCGTAGACGATCACGTTCGAGACCGCGAGGAGGGCGGGCGTGATTCCGACCCAGCCCGCAAGCAGGGCGAATCCCGCATAAGCCAGTCCGATCCCGACCACGAATGCGAACACCGGCGAGAGGCGGCCGCTCGCGACGGGTCGCTCCCGCGTGCGGTGCATCTTCGAGTCACGACGCTGCTCGAGCGCCTGATTCAGGATCGCGGCGCTCGCGGCGGCGAGACCGGTGCCGAGCATCGTCAGCAGGAGCAGGCCCCAGTCGAAGGACGCGAGGCCCACCCGCCCGAGCACGTAGCCCACCGCGGTGGTCAGGAGGACCAGGGCGTTCAACCGCACCTTGGTGAGGTCCATGAGCATCCGCCGCATCCCGAACGAGGGGGCGGCCGTCGGATCGACGATCTCGGATGAAGCTGGGGTATCGGCCTGGGTCATGGAGAGCGATGATTCTACGAGTCCCGCGGAGGCGGGCTCGGGGATTCTCCCATGGTTGTCGACTTCACGGTCGTTCCGAGCGGATCGAAGGTGGTCTGGGGTCTAGAATCCGGATCGGATCCACGCTTCGTCCAGGATCCCCCATTGTCCGGAATCCCGACCCATGACCCAATCATCCCCCTTGCTCCAGGACGGTCCTTCGGATGGCCGAGGACTGGTCGTCGGCCTCGGTTTCGCCACGACCACCGTGATGTGGGCACTCGGTTACATCGCCTTCATGCAACCCGGCTTCGCCCTGGGTGAACTGGTGTTCGCCGCGGAGCTGATCGTGCTGGCGGTCGGTGGCTTCGCGGCGGGGCGGCTTCTCGGCACGATCCGCGCGGGCATCTCGACCGGCCTGGTCAGCGCCGCCGTGAATCTGCTGGTCATCGGAAGCCTCTTCGGCGGCGGTGACGACGGGGACATTCTCGTCTCCGGATCGCTCTGGGTCCTCGGACTCTTCGCGGCTTCCGGGGTCCTCGGCGGATTCGGCGCCCTGATCGGACGACGGGGCTTCCGCCCGGAACGCGTCACGTCGATCGCCCCGGCGAGCTTCTTCTCGCTGGTGGCGGCGGCGACCGTCTTCGTGCTGATCGTCAGCGGTGGACTGGTCACCGGCATGGAGGCCGGACTCGCGGTGCCGGACTGGCCGAACTCCTTCGGCCACAACATGCTGCTCTACCCGCTCTCGGAGATGAAGGGTGGCATCTTCTACGAGCACGCCCATCGGCTCTACGGAATGCTGGTCGGCGTCACCGCGATCACCCTGCTGGTGATGGTGTTTCGGTACGACCGCCGCAGCATGGTCCGGATGTTCTCGATCGTGATCTTCATCATGGTCTGCATCCAGGGACTGATGGGTGGCCTCCGGGTGACCGGTGAATTCACCACCAGCCAGACCGAGGTCGATCCGAGCACCGCGTTCGCCCTCGCCCACGGCGTCTTCGGTCAACTGACTTTCGCCGCGTTCGCGACGCTGGCGGTGGTGAGCAGCCGCCGGTGGCGGAATCCGGCGATCGAGGCGGTCGCGGTCCCCAACGGCGGCCAGGACCGGGGCCTCTCCACCCTGCTGGTCGTCGCACTGGTGCTCCAGCTCGTGCTCGGTGCCTGTTACCGCCACTTCGCCACCCCCGCGGTCGACGGCGGCATCGCCCCGACGCCACCCGCCTGGGCCATGCACGGGCACATCGGTTTCTCGGTGGTGGTGGTGACCATCGCGTTCATCACCGGCCTCCGGGCCCGGTCGCGACGCGAACTCGGCGTTCCGGTGGTCCCCGTGTTCGGCGGCACCGTGAACCTGCTGGTCGGCCTTCAATTCACACTCGGACTGCTCGCGTTCCTCGCGACGATCCTCCGGAAGTCGCCGGAGATCCCGGTCTGGGAGCTGGTTCCCACGTCCGCCCATCAGGCGAACGGCGCCTTGCTGCTCGCCGCGGCGGCGGGCCTCGCGGTGGCGGTCCGTCGGTTCGAGGTCGTCGTGCCACGTACCGCGTCGCCCTCGGCCCCCCGGGGCATCGGCGTCGGCGCGTGAACGTGAGCCGCGGCCCGCGTCGGTTCAGCCGCCGAGCGTTCCGGCGATCAGCGTGAGATAGAGCACCACCCACGCGACGTCGAGGAAGTGCCAGTACATGGCGGTGTAGGCCACACCTCGCCGGACCGATTCGGATCGGTCGCCGCCTCTGACGCGTCGCGTCACGATCCACAGCGGAATCACCCCACCCAGCACGTGCACCGCGTGCAGTCCGGTGAGGAAGTAGAAGGTCCACGCATAGAGGTGACGGGAGAAATCCATGCCGCGGCCGACCAGGTCCCACCAGGCGAAGGTCTGCACGGTGAGAAAGACCAGGGCGAGCATCAGCGTCACAGACAGCCACCGGACCAGCCCCGGCCCATCGTCGCGCCGGAGCGCTCCGGTCGCCCGAAGGAACGTGACGCTCGAGGCGACGAGGACCACGGTGCTGAAGAGCAGCGACCAGGGGAGGGAGGGCATGCCCGGCGGCGGCCAGGTCCCCTCGTCCTCGAGTCTGACCACCAGAAAGCCGAGAATCGCCCCCGCGAAGATCATCGCCAGGGACGCGATGAAGATGAGCATGCCGAAACGGCCGGCGGCCAGCCGGTGTTCCGGATCCTCGAATGGCGAGACGATGTTGGCCATGGCTCATCCCGGAACGGACGACGCGTCGGGTCCGGCGCGGTCTTCACGCCGGGCGGGTGCGATCGCCGGGACTTCCGTGGCGATCAGGGAAGCTGGGACTGCTCCGCGATCGGCGCGCCCGGTGCTTCGACGGTGAGGACCTCCTGGACCGACGGGGCGTTGCCCTTGAAGATCTGCGGTGCGTACTGGGCGCTGTCCATCAGGAGGAAGACCATCAGCAGGACCACGAACGCGATCGAACCCACGAGGACCAGGGCGTTGAAGGGCCGGTCCCAGCGGAGATGCATGAAGTAGAGGGCGACCAGCGTCGCCTTCACCCCGGCGATGCCGAGCGCGATGGGCATGTTGAGTTCGCCGGCATCGACGTAGCGGACCGCGACGGTGACGATGGTCATCAGCAGCAGCGCGAAGCCGACGCCGAAGAGCGTTCCGTAGCTCACGATGTGGCTCTGGCCGTGATCATCGTGGTCGTCGTGGGTTGCCTGGACTGCGGTGGTGTCGTGCGACATGGTGTGGAACTCGCGAGGTGCTTCGAACGCCTGGATCGGGAACGTGCCGGTCGGGACCGGTTCAGTGAATCAGATAGAACAGTGGGAACAGGAAGATCCAGATCAGGTCGACGATGTGCCAGTAGAGACCGCCGAGGTCGACCGGCGTGTTGTACTTCGGACCGAAGTCCCCTCGCTGCGATCGCCAGATCAGCCAGCCGATCACGCCCATCCCGATCAACACGTGGATGCCGTGAAGACCGGTCATGCAGAAGTAGATTCCGAAGAACAGGTGCGTTCCGACCGGCATCTCCGGGTCGGCGAGGTGACCGGCACCGGAATGTCCGTCGCTTTCCGTCGTCTCGATCGCCGCCTCCGCGGCGGCCGGACCCGCGGAAAGCCCCGCCGGGCCGAGCGCCGCGGTCTTCACGCTGGAAGCGGCCTCCTCGGGCCTGTTGACGATCTGGGACATGGCGAGATCACGGGCTTCCGCGGCGTTCGCCTCCTGCGGACCGTCGATGAGCGGGGCGTCGAGCGCCTCTTCCGGAGTCGCGAGCAGAAGCTTCTGAGCAGGGTCGACCGGCTCGTAGAACGTCCCGCCCCAGACGAGATGATCGTGGATCTTGTGGGAGTACTCGAAGTACTTGATCACGAGGAAGCCGACCGCGCCGCCCATGGTGAGCCAGAGACAGAGAACCAGGAGCCCCTTCCTCCCCTGCTGGGCGAACCGGACCGCCAGCGCCATCGTGAGGCTCGAGAGGATCAGCACGCAGGTGTTGATGCCCCCCATGATGGTGTCGAGGTAGAGACTCGCATACGAGAACACCTCGGGGTTTCTCGCCCGGAGCACCGCATAGGCCACGAACAGGACCCCGAAGAACAGAACCTCGGTGGCGAGAAACAGCCACATCCCCAGCTTCCCCGAATCCATCTGCTGTTCCATGGAGTCGAAGTGATGGGCGAGGTTCGGATCGTGACCGTGCTCGTGGTCGTCGTGACCGTGCTCGTCGGCTTGATCCGAAGGATTGGCCTGGATGGAAGTCATCCGATTGGCTCCGATGGGGCGTGTGGGGAACGATCGTCCCCGGAGAGGTGCGAAGGAGGAAGCGGCCGTGATCCGGCCTGGATGTTCATCAGTGGTCCGGACGCTCTTCGTCGATCTCCGAGCGATCGACGACGTAACCGCCCTCCTCCTCGTCCCACTTGACGACACTGAAGTCGTAGCAGTCACCGACGGAGGGGGTGGTCTTGAAGTTGTCGTGGGGCGGGGGCGAACTGCACTGCCACTCGAGGCTGCGACCGCCCCAGGGGTTCGCGGGGGCCTTCGCACCCGAGAAGAGCGACTGCAGGAGGTAGAAGAGGGTCCAGAAGAAGCCCAGCGCCATGATGTACGACCCGATGGTCGAGATCACGTGGTAGACCTGGAATTCTGGCTGGTAGTTGTAGTACCGACGCGGCATGCCGTGGCTGCCGAGCATGAACTGGGTGAAGAACGTCACGTTGAAGCCGATGAACACCAGCGTGAAGCCGATGATCCCCCACTTCTCGTTGTACATCCGGCCGACCATCTTGGGCCACCAGTGATGGAGGCCGCCGATCATGGCGATCAGGGCCGAGCCCATCATCACGTAGTGGAAGTGAGCCACCACGAAGTAGGTGTCGTGAAGGTGAATGTCGGTGTTCAGCGTTCCGAGGTGCAGCCCGGTGAGACCGCCGATCGTGAACAGGAAGATGAATCCCAGCGCGTAGAGCATCGGGGTGTTGATGCTGATCGAGCCTCGGTAGAGCGTGGCCATCCAGTTGAAGACCTTGATCGCCGAGGGGATCGCGACCGAGAAGGTGATCAGCGAGAACACGACGTTCATCAGCGGGCTCTGACCCGACGTGAACATGTGGTGACCCCACACCAGGAACGAGAAGATCGCGATCGCGACCGAGCTGAAGGCGATGAAGCGATAGCCGAAGATGTGCCGGTGGGCGTGGACGGAGATGATCTCCGAGATGATGCCCATGGCCGGAAGAATCATGATGTACACGGCCGGGTGCGAATAGAACCAGAAGAAGTGCTGGAAGAGCACCGGGTCGCCGCCCATCGCCGGGTCGAAGAGACCGATCTGGAAGACCCGCTCGACGATCAGCATCAGCAGG
>NYSY01000101.1 GCA_002683215.1 Planctomycetaceae bacterium | reverse complement strand
GGGCTTCAGATTTCAGAGACTCACCAAGGACGCCACGGCGTCGCACCCGGAGATTCGGATTCCAATGAACAAGCTCATCCCCCTCTTCGTGTTCACCCTGCTCGGTTCCCTCGTCATCGTCGAGCCGGCGCTCGCCCAGGACGCCGAAATGCCCAACTGGGGCGCGGGTATCGGCAAGGGCATCGCCGCCGGCCTCGCGGTCATCGGTGCGGGCATCGGCATCGGCCGCATCGGCGCCGGCGCCTGTGAAGCCACCGCCCGCCAGCCCGAAATGGGCGGCCGCATCTTCGTGAACATGATCCTCACCGCCGCGCTCGTCGAAGGTGTCGCCCTGTTCGGCGTCGTCGTCGGCTTCCTCATGGTTGGCTGAGATCGCGAACACCCCCCCCGGCTCCGGCGGCCATCGCCGGAGCCGGGGAATTCCCCTTCGTACCGACGGAGCGTCGAATGCCTGTCTCATTCCTTCTCGCGGCCGCTGAGAATCCCAACCCGATGGCTTCCGAGCCCTGGGTCGCGGGTACGGCCCTCGTGGTCTTCGTCTGCGCCTTCGGGTTCCTTTACCTCAAGGTCTGGCCCGTCATCACGAAGGGCCTCGACGACCGAAACGACAAGATCCTCGGCGAGATCAAAGCCGCCGAGGACGCTCGTTCGCAGGCGAGTCAGGCACTGGCCGACTATGAGAAGAGCCTCGCGGAGGCCCGTGAGCAGGCGCAGCAGACCATCGCCGAGGCCAAGGCCGAAGCGCAGCGTCTGGGCGATGAGATGAAGGCCGCCAACGAGCGTGAGCTCGCAGAGCGGATGGCTCGGGCCAAGGCGGACATCGAGTCCGCCCGGAAGGCTGCGGTCGCCGACATCCACGCCAACGCCACCGAGCTCGCCGCCGCCGTCGCGGGCAAGATCCTGAAGCGGGAGATCAATCCCGCGGATCAGGCTCGTCTCGTCGAGGAAAGCCTTCGAGAACTCGACGGCGCCGGCGTCTGATCACTCTTTCGTTTTCCTGAACCACGGATCACCATTCGCCCATGACCACCACCTCGGAAACCGTCGATGCCGTGGCTCGCGTCTACGCACAGAGCCTGCTGGAACTCGCGGATGCCGCGGGCGGCGACGAGAAGATCGTCGAGACCGGCGGCGAACTGAACGTGATCGCGGAGATGATCCGCGACGACGCGGAGGTCGCGGAGTTCCTTCGCTCGCCGATCGTCGATTCCGACAAGCGGGCCGAAGCCCTGCGTCGTATCTTCGAAGGTCGGGTGTCGGATCTCGTGCTCCGGTTCATGCTCGTGCTCAACGGCAAGGGCCGGCTCGGCGAGTTCGGTTCGATGGCCACCGGCTACGACCAGCTCGTGAACGAACGAATGGGGCGGGTGGAGGTCGACGTCATGACCGTCGACGGTTCGCTCGACCCGGACCAGCTTGCGCTGCTCGGCGAGAAGGTCAAGGCGAAGCTCGGCCAGGAGCCGGTCTTCCACCAGTATGCGGATGAATCACTGATCGGTGGCCTCGTGCTGCGGGTCGGTGACCAGCTGATCGACGGCTCCGTGCGGGGACAGCTCCGACGGATGCGTGAGGAGCTTCTCGCCTCGGGATCCACGAGGGTCCGGGCCGGAGCGAACGACTTCCTGGCGGATTGACCGGGTGGTCGGATGCCGACCCGCAGGGTCGGTGGTGAGGAACGGTCCGGCGTGTTTGCGCTGGCCACAGGAGACCGGGTCGAATCCCGGTGAACACGACTTTCACAACTGCGCCGGTCAACGGCGCCTTGCGAGGCTTCCCGTGAAGATCAAGTCCGACGAGATCACCTCCGTCATCAAGCAGGAGATCGAGCAGTTCGCGACCGAACTCTCCATCTCCGAGGTCGGCCAGGTCGTCGAAGTGGGCGACGGCATCGCCCGCGTCTACGGCCTTTCGAACGTCATGGCCGGCGAACTCCTGGAGTTCCAGGGCGAGCACGGCACCATCATGGGCCAGGCGATGAACCTCGAATCCGACACGGTCGGCGTGGTCCTCTACGGCTCCTCGGTCGGCATCCGCGAGGGTGACACCGTTCGCTCGACCGGTCGCCTCCTCGAGGTTCCGGTGGGCGAGGCGCTCCTCGGTCGCGTGGTCAACGCCCTCGGCCAGCCCATCGACGGCGGACCCGCCCTCGCGACCACCGAGACCCGGAAGGTCGACATCGTCGCGCCGGGCATCGCCGCCCGGCAGCCGGTGACCGAACCCATGCAGTTCGGCATCAAGGCGGTCGACTCGATGATTCCGGTGGGTCGCGGCCAGCGTGAGCTCGTGATCGGGGACCGGAAGACGGGCAAGACCGCCGTCTGCCTCGACGCGATCATCAGTCAGAAGGAATTCTGGGGAACCGAAGACGCCGTGGTGTGCATCTACGTCGCGGTCGGCCAGAAGGAATCGACCGTGGCCAGCGTGGTGGACTCCCTCCGGGAGGCCGGCGCGATGGACTACACCATCGTGGTTTCGTCAGGTGCTTCCGATCCCGCGCCGATGCAGTACGTCGCCCCCTACTCGGGCACCGCGATGGCCGAGCACTTCATGTGGCAGGGCAAGGACGGCAAGACGCCCAAGCATGTCCTGTGCGTGTACGACGACCTCTCCAAGCAGGCCGTCGCCTACCGCGAACTCTCCCTGCTCCTTCGTCGTCCCCCCGGTCGCGAAGCGTATCCCGGCGACGTCTTCTACCTGCACAGTCGTCTGCTCGAACGAGCCACGAAGCTCTCGGATGAGAACGGCGGCGGATCGATCACGTCCCTGCCGATCATCGAGACCCAGGAAGGCGACGTCTCGGCGTACATCCCGACCAACGTGATCTCGATCACCGATGGCCAGATCTACCTGCAGCCCGAACTCTTCGCGGCCGGCATCCGGCCCGCGATCAACGTGGGCATCTCGGTGAGCCGGGTGGGTGGCAACGCCCAGATCAAGGCCATGAAGGAGATCGCGGGTTCGCTTCGACTCGACCTCGCGGCGTTCCGTGAGCTTGAGGCGTTCGCCCAGCTCGGAACCGAACTCGACCCGTCCTCCCAGCGTCAGCTGACCCGCGGCCAGCGGATGGCGGAACTCCTCAAGCAGGGCCAGTTCGTGCCGATGAACGTGATCGACCAGTGCCTCTCGATCTTCGCGGGTACGCGTGGCTTCCTCGACGACGTGGACCTCGAGAAGGTCTCCGTCTTCGAGTCCGACCTGCTCGAGTACTTCCGTGGCAAGGGCTCGGCCCTCCGCGAGAAGCTCGTCGAAGCCAAGAGCTTCAAGGGCATGGAAGACGAGTTCAAGGCGGCCTGCGAGGACTTCAAGGCCAACTGGGCCGGCTGAACCAGCCTTCGCCGGCATGATCGTTCGAACTCCACGGCCGCACCCTCCGGGTGCGGCCGTGTTCATTGGAGCACCCGATCCCGGAGGCGGATTTCGGCGACCGTCGTGCAACCTCCGGGCGTCGGATCCGAACAAGGTGGCGTGGCTTCGAGGTCGAGGCCCGCGATGGCAGAACGCGATCACGAACCGGAGCCATGCGATGAGGCGAATCGATTCGATCAGGAATCGCAGCAACTGCCGGCGGTCGGGGGCCGGTCGGCTCGCGAGCGGTATCGCGTGTTGCATGCTGTTCGCGGTCGGGGGATCGGGTTGCATCGCCGCCAACGACGTGACCGGGGAGAGCACGCCGCCGAGATCCGAGGAGATCGACGATCTCGATCGGGCTCGTTCGGCCGGGGCGATCGACGAAGCCGACTATCTCGAACTCCGTCGGGGTTTCATCCTCGCCGACTGATCCGTCCGCCAATGGGAAACTGGGGTACAGACCGATGAACCGAAATCACCCGCGTCGTTTCGCACTCGCCTCCACCGCCCTCATGCTCGCCGGACTCGGCGGGTGCGTCGTCGGGAACAACTCCAAGCTCCAGCGACCCACCATCGGTCAGGAGTTGATCGACCTTCAAAAGGCGAAGGAGTCCGGCGCCATCGACAAGGCGGAGTACGTCCGGACTCGAAGCCGCATCCTTGAGAACGCCGGCGTGCCGCCGAAGCAGGATTCGAACGCGGGCTCGAGTTCGGAAGGGTGACATCGAGGCGTCGGGACCGGTCAGGCGTCGAGTTCCCGGCGGCGGTCGTCGATGATCCGCCACGGTCCTGTCCGGTCTGCAGTTACATCCTGAAGACCGCCGCTGGTTGCCCGGAGTGCGGCGCGTCCCTGGAGACGATCGCATCCCTTCGTCGGCGTTCCCGTCGTCGCATCGGTGCGACCGTGACGGCGTTCTGGGTTCTCATCGCCCTGTACCTGCCGCAGTGCTGGATCTTCCTGATGCCGGGGAGTTGGAGCCTCTACCGGTGGTCCTGGATCGAAATCTGGCCGGTCATGCCCGGGTTCATCCCGGGGCTCGTGGGCGGCCGGATGCTCTTCGGCGTGGGGCGGAGCGATCCGCTCGCGATCGCATCGATGGCCGCGGCGACGGTGGGGCTCGCGCTGGGCGCGTTCTTCATCGCGCGTCGTGGTCCGAGACGCCGGGTGATCGTCTGCGGCGGGTTGTTCCTCACGGGCGCCGTGCACGGTTTCATCCTGCATGGGTTGTATGCCGCCTGAGGCATCGTCCGGATCTCATCCCGCGCTCTGGTACATTCCGTCCGCCTCCCCGGAGCGTCATCGATGAATCCGATTCGCGAGCACTGGAACGATGTCTGGTCGACGAAGCCGCACGAGACGGTCAGTTGGTATCAGGACGACCCCCGGGTCTCCATGTCCGTCGTGGAGCGTCTCGGCATCGCGGCCGGCGATGAGGTGATCGACGTCGGATGTGGCGCATCGCATCTCGCGGATCGCCTCGTCGCCCGTGGCGTGCGGCGTCTTCATCTGATCGACATCTCCGCCGCCGCCCTCGACCAGGTCCGGTCCCGGCTCGATTCGATCGAATCGGCGACCGAAGTCCGCTATCACCCCGCCGACGTGCTCGAACTCGACCCGGTGCCGTCGGTCTCGCTCTGGCACGACCGGGCGGTGCTTCATTTTCTCGACGACGCCAGGGGGCGGGAGCGCTACGCCGCCATCGCGGCCAAGGCGGTCCGGCCGGGAGGCCATCTGGTCGTCGGCGGTTTCGCCCCCGACGGCCCGAAACGTTGCAGCGATCTCGACGTGCGACGGGCGGGTGCGGACGAACTCGCGGATCTCTTCTCGCCCGGGTTCAGGCCGGTGTCGTCGGAGCAGGAACTTCACGAGACACCGTGGGGCGCCGCCCAGTCCTTTCAGTGGTGCGTCTTTCAACGCACCGGCTGATCCTTCATCATTCGTCGTTCTGGAGATTCGCATGGAACAGATCGCCACGCTGCCCCCGTTCATCGCGCTCCAGCTCGTCGAGGAACTGCATGCCGCGGGGATCCCGGCGGAGACGACCGACATGGCACCCGGCGTCGCCGCCGCGGTCTACCCCGGCCTGCTTGAAGCGACGCTCACGGTGTGGGTTCGCGACCCGGAGGATGCGGTGCGGGCAAGAGCGGTCCTCGAACGCATGCAGGCGTCGTTCGAGGAGGAGGATCCGGAGGCGGTGCTCGACGAAGGAGATCCCTGCGGTGAGGACGCCGATCCGGTTCGGCCGGATGCCGCCCAGCGTTCACGCCGGCGGCGGATCGCGCATTTCGCGGTCCTGATGCTCTGGTTCGGGCCGCTCGCGATCATCATCCTGCTGGGCGTGCTCCTCGTCCTGTCGATGGCCATGGGGGGCGTGGGATGAACCGGCCGTCGAGCGGCGGCGACCACGGGCTCACCCACTGCGCGATCGAATGTCGCGAGCTCGAACCGACCATCGACTTCTATGCGCGGTTCGGTGGATTCGAAGTCGTCCACCGGCGGCCGGGCGTCGCATGGATCAGCGACCGGACGCGGCCGTTCGCGGTGGTGCTGGTCGAACGCGATGAGGTCCGGCCGCTCGGGCCGTTCGCCCATCTGGGATCCGCGTGTCGGAACCAAGCCGAATTCGACCGGCTGATTCGATCGGCCCGAGCGTCCGGTGTCCTCCGCGAAGGGCCTCATGCCGGTGACGGGCCCGCCGGCACCTGGGCATTCCTCGACGACCCCGACGGCAACACCTTCGAACTCTCGGTGGGGCAGGGGGTGGAAGCGGCGGTCGGCACCGAACCGCGGGAACCGCCGCCGCGTCGGCCGGTGGTCGGGGTGATGGGAAGTGGTGACGACGCCCATCTGGAGATCGCGGAGCCGCTCGGCGAGGCGATCGCGGACGCCGGATGGCATCTGCTGACCGGTGGTGGGGGCGGCGTGATGACGTCGGTGGCCCGCGGTTTCACGCGTCGAGATCATCGGGTCGGCGTCCATCTGGGGATTCTCCGGGGTGATGCCGACGGTGAGCCGCTCCCGGGTTATCCGAACGATTTCGTGGAGATTCCGATCGCGACGCATCTTCCCGGCGGGGAACTCGAGCCGGACAGCCGGAACCATCTCAACATCCTGACCTCGACGGTCGTCCTCGCGCTGCCCGGTCGGGTGGGCACCCGGGCCGAGATCGAACTGTCGATCCGCTATCGTCGGCCGATCGCGGTACATGGATTCTGGCATGATGCGTTTCCAGACCTGCCCCGGTTCGACGAGGTCGACGTCGCGATCGAATTCGCGGCACGATTCACGAGCAGGGGCCGCCACGAGGATTGAGATGCCGACCATTCGATTTCAGGGCCGTGCGACGATCTGCGAGCCGGGAAGGACGCTCCGGAGCGCGTTGCTCGACGCGGGAATGACACCCCACCACGCCGCCGTCTCCATGTTCAACTGTCACGGTCTCGGTACCTGCGGAACCTGCGCCGTGCAGGTCGACGGCGATGGCGACGCGACGTCTCCGCCGACCGCGCGCGAGCGATGGCGTCTCGGTCTGCCACCGCATCGCCGTGAAGCCGGACTGCGCCTCGCTTGCCAGTGCCGGGTCAGCGGGGATGTGGAGGTTCGCAAGCACGATGGCGTCTGGGGCCAGCGGATTCCGGCGTGTGAAGGATCCGACTCCGACGCCGTTTCGATACCGAGGTCTCGTATCCGAGAGGGGCGGAAAGGCCCCCACGAGGATTGAGATGCCGACCCGTCGATTTCAGGGCCGTGCCGCGAGGAAGGCGCTCGGAATTTCGAATGGCAGCCCGAACACGCCGTGGGCCAGCTTGATGTCCGCGGCGATGATCCTCGGCTTCTCAAGAGCGTCCTGCTGACTCACGCTCGATCCCTGTTCTCATCGAGATAGTCGCGCAGTGCGTCCTTCCAATGCGGCATCTCATCCAGCCCGAGCAACTGCAATTTCAGGTTCTGCATCATCTCGGATCGCGGCCTTGGGGCCGGCAATGGGAATTCCGCCGACGAGATCGGTACGACATCGACTTCACCGGCCTTGCCCAGTCCCTTGACGATTTCCCTGGCGATTTCCCAGCGGGATGCGGTGCCGTTGTTGGCTAGGTGGTACAGGCCGTAACGGCCGGAATCCACGATGGCCATCATGTGGGTGGCGAAGTCTGCGGTGAAAGTCGGACTTCCGAACTTGTCATCGACCACCCTGAGCTCCTCCCTTTCACGGCACAGCCGAATCATGGTGTAGACGAATTTCTTGTCGATCTCCCATCCCCCCACCATCCAACCGGCTCGAAAGATGAAATAGCGGTCGAGCGACCGTTCGACGATGCACTCCCCGGCATGTTTCGATCGGCCATATACATTGACCGAATTGGGGGTGTCGTATTCGGTATATGGCTCGCGTTTCTCGCCGTCAAAGACATTGGCCGTACTGACATAGGCCATCACCGCGCCCTGTTCACCACAGGCCCGGACGATGTTCTCCGTCCCAAAAGCATTGCACGCATAAGCGTGGTCGGGTTGTTGTTCGCAGATGTCCACATCGGTCTCAGCCGCCAGATGCAGAACCAGATCCGGCTTGTGCTCGCCGAATGTCGCGCGCACCGATCCCCAGTCCTGGACGTCCATCGGCAACACCGCCTCTCCCCGCACTGACCTGCCCGTCGCCACGATCTCGCATCGGTCGGCGCGCAATGTATCGATCACCGCCGATCCCAACATGCCAGCCGATCCTGTTACCAGTACTTTCATCTTTCCGCCTCAGCAAGATAAACGGCATCCTGCAGGCCCCATTTTCGTCGCATGGGGCCTCGCACTCGAATTCGGTGATCTTTCGATCCAATCTTAATTCGACCGAGCACTCCACCGCGATGGATGGCATGATCAAGGTGTAAAGTGGCGAGATTCACCATCTGCGGATGTTCTTCACAGGTCGTCGGAACGATTTTATCAACCGCCATCACATCCACCGCAGCGACGCGATGCCGGACTCCGCCTCGCCTGCCGGTGTCGAGTGGTCGCCGATGTCGACGTCCGCAAGCACGACGGCCTCCGGGGCCAGCGTGTTTCGACGTCCGATGCGTCCGACCGGGACGCCGTTTCAACGCCCGAAGCGGGTATCCGATAGGCTCCGGTCGAATTCCACGGAGGTTCTCGAATGGCAAGATTGATTCTCGGCGTGTTCGTTGGGTTCGTCCTGATGTCGGTCATCACTTTTCCAATCGGGGAAATGGCGCCGGCCATGGTCGGGGACCGGTACGCCGATGCGCAGACCGGGATGGTGACCACGTGGTACATCTTCGTGGTGCAGTGGCCGCTCGCATTGATGACTTCCGTGGTCTCGGGAATCGTCGCGGCGCTGGTCGCCGGGCGTGAAGCCAGGGATTCCACGATCCGGACGCTGGCGGTGATCTTCATCGCGATCGGCCTCCTCTCCGGCGTCTTCACCTTCGTCGCCGATCTGCGGGGCGACGAATCGGCCGCGACGATGGGGCAGGCGGCCGGCGAGGACATCGTGGAAGGCGAGATCGCCGGCCAGGTCGCCCGGGCGGAGGCCCGCGGCGAAACCCAGGCGGTCGCAGTGGAGACCGTGACGAAGGAGCCGCTCTGGAACCTGATCTCACTTCCCTTCGTGGTGGGACTCGGTCTCGTGCTCGGCGGCGGACTGCTGTCCGGCGGCCCCGGAGGACGGAACGACGCCGAGAGCGGATCCGTCGGCGGATCCTGAACCGATGACGATGTCCCGATCAGCGATTGAAGAACGTCTTCGCGGGACGTTTCAGCGAGTCTGCGTCACCGGTGGCGCCGGCTTCATCGGATCGCACCTCGTCGACGGGTTGCGACGTGCCGGTTCGATGGTCGTGGTGCTCGACGATCTCTCCACCGGTCGGTTGGAGAATCTCGCCCACCATGCCGACGGCGTCGAGCTCGTCGAGGGGTCGATCGAAGACGCGACCGTCCGGGAGGACGCGGTGGCCGGCTGCGATCTGGTGATTCATCTCGCGAGCCGGGTGTCCGTGGCCGAGAGCCTGGCCGAGCCGGAGCGATACCATCGCGTGGTCGCGGAAGGCACGCGGGACATGCTCGAATCAGCGGTCGCCGCGGGGGCCGGGCGGCTGGTGCTCGCGGGGAGTTGCAGCGTCTACGGAGACGCACCGCCACCGATCGCCGAGACCGCGACGCCGGCCCCGGGTTCGCCGTACGCCGACGCGAAACTCGTCGCGGAATCCCATTGTCGGTCGTTTGCGGAAGCGGGTCGGATCGCCACGATCTGTCCGCGGTTCTTCAACGTGTACGGGCCACGACAGCGAGCCGATTCTCCGTACTCTGGCGTGATCGCGATCTTCGCGGCACTGGCGGCCCGAGGGGAAACACCGGTGATCTTCGGTGATGGACTGCAGACTCGGGACTTCATCCACGTTGAGGACGTGGTCCGCGGGTTGATGCTGGCCGCCATGGCGACCGATACCGGGGCGGGTGAAGCGGTGAACTTCGGGACCGGCCGCGGCACCGATCTCGTCGAACTCGCAGGCTTGCTCTGCAGCACGCCGCCACGCTTCGAAGCGGCGCGGGACGGCGAGGTCCGGCACAGTTTCGCGGATGCCGGACTGGCGGCCGCACTCCTGGGATTCGAGGCGGAGATCGATCTGCCGACGGGTCTCGCGAGCCTCGGGCATCGTCGCGAGTCCTGAGTCCGGTTCAGTCCTCGATCTCTTCCAGCAGGTCCCGCTCGATCTCGACGGAGGCGCCGCGTCCGAGGATCTCGACGTGGAGCACCAGGCAGGTTCGTCGCGCCTCTTCGACCACCACGCCTTCGATGCCGAGCAGCGGTCCCTTGGTCACGCGAGCCCGCGCACCGATCGCGAGGGTCGGGAAGTCTTCGACCTCGTAGCCTCCCTCGAGGGCGCGGTGGATGGCTTCCAGTTCGGTCTGCAACCGATCCTGATCGTTGACCTCGATGAAGCTCGACACCCGCTTGGTCGCGATCGCGTCGTAGGCATCCTGCTTCTCCCCCTTGAGAAAGACGTAGCTTGAGAAGAGCGGCACCTCGGAGCGGTGCTTCCGGCCGCGGGTGACCGTGACGCGTTCGACGAGGGGGAGGTCGTGTTCGACGCCCGAGGCGGCGAGGAACTTCGCGACCGCCTTCTCCTGTCTGGCGCGGACGTGGAGCACCATCCAGCGGCGATCGACGGGGGTGTGGACGGAGTTAGTGGAGGGCGGTTCCGACATGACGAGAGAGTCTATACCCGCGCCGGAGTCCGGCGAAGGCCCACGAGCGACTGATCGTCCTTCCGCGGGCGATCAGCGTCTGGATCATGGACGGCCCCCTCGATCCGCGGGTGGGGTCCGGAGACCGATCGCGTCCGTCGTGGTTTTCGCCACCCCGTACCGAGTAGGCTGTCGACCGAAGAACGGATCGTTCGATTCCCGGTTCTCCGATCCCATCAATGGAGCATTCGATGGAACGTGAATTGATGTGCCAGGGCCTCGACGAGGCGATTCGGATGGCGGAAAAGGGATGGTCCGAAGGCGGCATTCCGATCGGGTCGGTGCTGATGACGGAGTCGGGAGAGATCGTCTCCCGCGGTCACAACGAACGCGTCCAGACCGGCGATCCGACCGCGCACGCCGAGATGGTGTGTCTGCGCAAGGCCGGTCGGCGCCGGGACTGGTCGGAGCTCACGCTGGTCTCCACCCTGAGTCCCTGCTCGATGTGCACCGGCACCGCCGTCCTGTACAGGGTGCGGCGGGTGGTCATCGGTGAGAACGGCACGTTCATGGGCGCCGAACACTGGTTGGAGGAATCGGGAATCGAGGCCCACGTCCTTCACGACGCGAGGTGCGTCGCCTTGATGGAACGGCTCCAGCGTGAGAAGCCCGACCTCTGGGCCGAGGACATCGGCGAGTGAGTGATCGCCGCAAGGCTCGACTTCCGTGAAAGAGAAGAGGCCCCGCGATCGCTCGCGGGGCCTCTTCGTTCGAATCGGTCAATCGACTTCACCGAGCTCAGCGGCGGCGTCCGCCACCACGGGCGGCGGGGAACGAGCTGGCGTCGGGATCGACCCGGCTGTTCGCGGGATGGGCCGACTGAGGCTCGATCGGAGGGTTCGGGTTGGATCCACGATCATACGCCTGGTGGATTCGATCCCCGGCCCGGGCGGCTTCCCGCGGATAGATGCCGTGGTGTCGGCCCCAGACGTCGTAGTACGGATCGGCGTACCCGTTGTAGTACGAGCCGTCGTAGTAGTCGTCGTTGTCGTAGCTGTAGCCGTTGTCGTCGTTGGAATAGTCGTCGTTGCGATTGGCGAAGGGGCCGCCCGGAGGGGGACCGTCCGACGTCGCGAAGGTGAAGTGATAGTGATCCCAGTGACGACGAAGCGTCGCCTGCTGGTTCTGGTACTTCTCGATGTTGGCCTGACGCTGCGCGGGCGTGATGCCACCCTGTTCGGACTGGCGATCGGTCGCGGGCTTGGCGGCGGTGTGATCCGCCATTCGCTTCTTGGTCGCTGCCGCGGCGAACTTCTCGTAGTCGTTCATCCCCTTGATGGAGCGGATGTAGTCGGTTCGCTGCTGGACCTGTTGGTGGAGCTTGTTCACGACGGACCACTGGTCCTCCGTCATCACCTTCTGGGCCTTCACCTCGCGGCCGAGCAGGTCGGCGTCGTCGGACGACGGCTTGGCCGCGCCGCGGCTGGCTTGCTGCTTCACGGCTTCGGAGTAGGCCTGTTGAAAGGAGAGGGCGTGGAAGGTCGTGGGATTCTCGGACGACCACTTCACTTCGTCGTTGGTCTTGCCCGACTGCTTGAGAAAGCCGTTCATCTGCTGAAGGCGGATCTCGGCGCTCTTTCGCATGGGCCCGATGGTGTCGGTCATGGTGTCGAGGGCATCGAGCTCGGTCTGCAGCTGGGCGAGCGACTCGCTGGACTGGGCGTGCGCAACCGTCGGCGTCGTGACCGAGGCGGCGCCGAAGGCTAGCGCGGCGGCAAGGACGGGACGAGAGAGGAATCGGATCATCGGGACGGGCTCCTTGAGGCTGGAAAACCGCCATGGTAACCGTTCCGCCTTTCGTCGCGTTCATCCTCGACCGCCGGCGGCCGGTGATTGCGAATGCCGGGGCGCGGATCGCAAGCACCTGTCAATGATGGGTTTGCGTGCGATCTTCGGTCGGCGCGGGTCATCGCCCCTCGGCGAAGGACGGGATCGGGGTCGGCTCGGATGCGGGACGACGCCCCGCTTCATGGGCGGGACGTCGTCGTGGTCCGGGCTTGATGGTGTGTTTCGAAGCGGTCCTCGGGTTCAGTAGCGATGCTCGCCTGGAAGTTCGGCGGGCACCCCGCCCGGATCGTCCTCGCCGAAGTCGCCGTCCAGATCTTCGGCGGCATTGCTCGCATCGAGCCCGTCCTCGAGTCGCTTCATGCGATGCCAGTCCTCGAGGGTGATGAGCACTTCTCGGGCGACCGAGCCCTTGTGATCGCTCAGGATTCCCGCGAGTCCCATCTGGTCGACGAGTCGGCTCGCCCGGCTGTAGCCGATCGCCATCCGCCGCTGCAGCAGCGACACCGACCCCCGCCCGGTCTCGATCATGATCTCCACCGCCTGGTCGAAGAGCGGGTCGCGCTCTCCACCCTCGCCGCCGGCGTCTCCGTCCCCGCCGCTGCTCGGTGCCTTCACCTGCATCAGGCTGCGTTCGAAGGTCGGTCCGGCCACGGTCTTCAGGAACTTCGCGACCTGACGCGTCTCGCGATCGGTGACCAGCGTTCCCTGGCCGCGACGGATCTCGGTGCTGTCGGGCGTGACGATCATCATGTCGCCCATGCCGAGGAGAAGTTCCGCGCCCTTCTGGTCGAGGACGATCCTGCTGTCCATCCCGCTGGCGACCTTGAAAGAGACCCGGCAGGGCATGTTGCTCTTGATCAGGCCGGTGACCACGTTCGCCTGCGGGCGCTGGGTCGCGAGGATGAGATGCATGCCGACGGCTCGCGCCTTCTGGGCGATGCGGACGATCGAATGCTCGACCTCCTTGTTGGTCATCATCAGGTCGGCGAGTTCGTCGATGACGAAGACCATGTAGGGGAGCTTC
>NYSY01000100.1 GCA_002683215.1 Planctomycetaceae bacterium | reverse complement strand
GGTCAGGTAGAAGGGGTCGATCGGAATGCAGTGGCCTCCGAGCCCGGGGCCGGGGAAGAACGGCATGAATCCGAACGGCTTGGTGCTCGCCGCCCGAACCACCTCCCAGACGTCGATGTCCATCTCGGTGAGCACGGTCTTCATTTCGTTGACCAGAGCGATGTTGACGGCTCGGAAGATGTTCTCGAGCAGCTTGGCGCTCTCGGCGATCTCCGCACTGGCGACTTCGACGACCTCGGCGATCCCCTTTCGGTAGACGGCCGCGGCGAGGGTGGTGGAGTGTTCTTCGAGTCCACCGACGAGTTTCGGGATGGTGCTGGTCGAATGATCCTTGCGACCCGGATCCTCACGTTCCGGGCTGAAGGCCACGAAGAGATCTTCGCCGACGACGAGGTCCTTGGCCGAGGCGGGGGCGTGCTCGAGCATCACCGGGAGCATTTCGTCCCGGGTGGTGCGAGGGTAGGTCGTGGATTCGAGGATCACGAGCTGTCCGGGGCGCAGGGTCCGCCCGATGCGTTCCGCGGTGTCCGTGATGTAGGACAGGTCGGGTTCCTGATGTCGGCCGAGCGGGGTGGGGACCGCGATGATGATCACGTCGCACTCCCCGAGTCGATCGAACCTGGTCGTCGCGTTGAAACGGTCGCTGTCGGAGAGGTCCTCGATCATCTCGTCACCGAGATGTCGGAGGTAGTTCTGCTTCGCGGCGATCGCGTCGATCTTGCGTTCGTCGACATCGAAGCCGATTGCCGTCATTCCGCCCCGATGGAGTGCGTGGGCGAGGGGGAGGCCGACGTAGCCGAGGCCGATGACCCCGACGACCGCGGTGTTGTCGGCGATCTTGGCCTGCAGTTCGAGGAACGTGTCGCTGGAGGTCACGGTCTGGCTCACGGTGGGATCTCGAAATGGGTGTTGAAAGAAATCTGGCGGGGGCCGAAAGGCCTCTGGTTGGGGCATCATCGTCCAAACGGAGCGTGCGCATCAGTTGAAAGCGCGGTCGGATCTCGATTAATCGAGATTCCGTTTCCCGGCTTTCGGCTCGGTTGGTGGTCGCCTGAATCGGTTGGCCCGGGCGTTCGAACCGGTTTTAGGCCCTCGAGCCTCCGGTACTGATCGATAATCGCCGTTTTTTAAAACGCGGGGGGGGTTTTTGTTGTCGGCTCCCGCCGAAAATACCGACTTTGAGATCAGCAGAGTGATACAGTTGGCGATTCGGTCGTCACTGCGCCCGACCCCACCGTCCGCCTTTTCAGGAGCCCTTCGTGAATCACGTCGACACCATCGCCGCCCCCGGATCGGGGACCTCAGCCAACGCGTCCTCCGCGACCCCCGAAGAGTGCGCGCAACTCGTCGCTGACGTCGAGGCGTACTGCCAGGAGATCCGTCCGATCGAGGAGATCGCCTACCTCGAGCACGAGCCGAATCCGGCGATCGGGGAGCTCGCGAAGAAGTACAACATGCTCGGCATGTCGATGCCCAAGAAGTACGGCGGCCGCGCGGTCGACAGTCTCACCTACGCCCGGGCCCTCGTTCGAATCAACCGGGAAGGCACCGGTGTCCGGACCTTCTTCTCCGGCCACACTTCGATCGGGCAGTACCCGATCCTGAAGTACGGAACCGAGGAGCAGAAGGACCGCTATCTGCCCGCATCCTGCCGGGGAGACTGCACGCTCGCATTCGGACTCACCGAGCCGGATGCCGGTTCGAATCCCCTTGAGGGCACCTGCACCTGGCGGCGCGAAGGCGACAAGTTCATCCTGAACGGGGTGAAGTACCTGATCTCGAACGGCTCGGTCGCCGACGCGGTCATCGTCTTCGCGTTCCCCGAAGGATCCGAAGGCCAGCCCGATCGTCGGATGAGCGCCTTCATCGTCGACACCGCCGGCGACACCTTCGAGGCGGAGGCGCTTCATGCGAAGCCCGGCATGTACACCTCGGACACCGCGATGTTCGAGATGACCGATCACCCGATCAGCGGTGACAACATGCTCGGCGAAGAGGGCAACGGCTTCCGAATCGCGATGCACACCCTGGTTTCGGGTCGACTCTCGGTCGCCTCGGGTTGTCTCGGCACGATCGAGGATTGTCTGGAGGAATCCCTCCGCTACGCCCAGGAGCGTGAACAGCACGGCAAGCCGATCGGCAAGCATCAGCTCGTCCAGCAGCACATCGCCCGCATCGAGATGATGCGATCCACCTCGGACGCGCTCGTCGAGCGGGCGGCGCTCGCGAAGGACAAGTCCGATGCGGCGCCGGGTGACAAGGAGGAACTCGCCCGGGCGGATTTCGCGATCGCGGAAGCCAAGTACTGGGCGAGCAACGCCGCCTGGGAAGCCGTCGACCGGGCGGTTCAGATCTTCGGTGGCCGAGGCTGGAGCGAACTGTATCGTCCGTTCCGGCATCTTCAGGACGTCCGCGTCTGCCGCATCTACGAAGGTACGGACGAGATCATGCAGCTCAAGATCGCAAGCTCGCTGCTCGGCAAGGAGTTCGCGGCCTTCGGCTGATTGGAACGTGTGCGATCGACCCCTGTGAAAAACGAACGACCCCGCCTTCCGGCGGGGTCGTTTTCATGCTTCATTCGGGGGCGCGTCGGGCGCATCGGGAGGTGGCGGTCACGCCGACGTCTTGTCTTCCTGTTCGTCGATCGCGATCCGCATGGCTTCGAATCCCTGCTTGATCACCTGGTCCGCGGCGGAGCGGATGATCGTGGTTCCGAGGGCCGCGACGAGGCCGGTCATCTTCATGATCTCCGCCTCCCATTGGAGCTTCGTGCTCTCGCCGTCCTCGTGGGGGGAGAGGTCCATGGTCGACTTCACGCTGAACGCGGTGCCGATCCCCTTGGCGTGCACGTCGATGATCACGCGTTCGTGCGGGACGTGCTCGACCAGCGTGAAATCCTGCTTGAGGTTGGTCCGGATGAAACTGAATCCGGGCCGGACCGTGGTCTTCACGGTGTCGTCGCTCGTCCGTTCGCTCTTGACGAGTCCCGGGACGATCTTGACGAGCTCCTCGAGGTTCACGAGAAACTCGTGGACCCGCCGAGGGGATGCCTTGAGGATCTCGATGCCGTTGAATGGTTCGTGGTTGCTCATGAAGCGGAGATCATACGCGAACGAGGGTGGCGACTGGTCCGATCCCTCAATCCGCGTCGTCGGGGACGGCCGGTGATTCCGGGGGGGACGTCGACGCATCGAGTCCGCGGGCGACGTCGAGCAGTTCGAGGAGCCGTTTCGACGAGTAGCCCTGATCCCAGAACCAGCGGATCTCGCCGTGGCCGTCGAGGAGCAGGATCCTCCCGTTGGCACCGTTTTCATTGCCGGTGAGGGCCTGGATCCGCTCGGCGTCTTCGCCGTAGAGCGTGACCACGGCGCCCCAGTCCTCGGAAGGAATGCCGGCCCGCATCCCGTCGTCGATGGTCCCGCGGAGGAAGGTCGACGGGAACCAGCCCACGATCGCGGGGACTTCGACCACCCGGATCTTCGCCTCGGCCTGGCCGAACCCGAGGGTCCACCGGTCGAGATCGAACTGGGTCTGTTGCAGATAGCCGACCATCAGGATGGCGGGGGAACCCGACACCGCGGTGGGAAGCTCGACGGCCTGCCGCTGGAGCGACTCGCCTCGGACGATTGGAAACATCGAGCCGGTCGGATCCCGGTTCGGAACGGAGGTCGAGCAACTGGTGAGCGATGCGATCGCGGCCCCGACCGCCACCGTGATGCCGAACAGGATGATTCTTCGTCGATTCGACATTGACTGGGCTCCTGAGCGTCCTCTGGGGATCGAAGTTCGACGCTGCAGGTCGTACGATACGCGAGCGTTCTCGATTCGACTCGAGCCCCGCTGGAGATCAGTCCCGCCGATGCGAAACGTGTCACCGAAGATCGTTCGAACCCCGTCGCGATCGCGACCGGCCCCGATGAGATCGATCCTGCTCGGCGTCGCGATCGCGATGGTGTGCGCGGGGTGCGGCGACGCCGGCAGGCCGGAATCGGCCCGGGCGGGCCAGGCGCTTCCCACGCCGAGCGATCTCGACGGCTACGACGTCGGCGTCCGGACCGAGATTCTCGCGGAACTCGGGCGACTCGGCGCGGCGACCTCGGATCCGGCTGCGTGGGCGCGACTGGGAGATCTGTACCTCGCACATGACCGGCCCGCCCTCGCGATCCGGTGCTACGACGAAAGCCTGGGATTGGCGCCCGATCTCGTGCGGCCGCGATACCTCCGGGCCTGGGCGAATCATGATCAGGGGGCGTTGGACGCGGCTCGGGCCGACATCGAGCGGGTGATCGAACTCGATCCGGCCAGCACCCACCCGAAGTGGCGGGCCGCCGGCTGGCTCGTCGAAGCGGGCGAGCTCGAAGCGGCGGCCCGCCTCGCGGAGGCTTCGATCGTTCCCCCCGACGTGGACCTCAACGGGATTCGGATGCTGGCATCGATCCGGCTCGATCAGGGACGACCCGAGGATTGCGTGGCGCTCCTCGAACCACTCGTTCGGAGTCGACCGAAGGATCGCGGATCCCACTACACGCTCGGGCGGGCGAAGCAGATCCTGGGGCGAACCGAGGAGTCGGCGAGACACCTCCGGCTCGCGGGGGACGCACGATCGACCTTCGGCGATCCGTGGCTCAACGAACTGTCGAACCGACGATCGGACCTCGCGGCCAGGCTCATCGATGTTCAGACGCGGTCCAATCAGGATCGGCACGACGAGGCGATGGTCCTGATCGACTCGTTGACGGCGATGTACGGGCCGCGTCGCGAGATTCGCTACGCGGCGCTCGTGGTGCTCGCGAATCGAGGCGATCACGCCGGAGTCCTCGAGGCGGTCCCCGGTCTGGTCGCGGATGAACCCGCATGGGCCCTGCCGCGTTTCCGGGAGGCCCAGTCGGCGCTCGCGATCGCCCGAGAGGTGACCCCGGCGGATCCCGGGGGCGTCGATCGTGCCGTCGCGGCGGCGAACGCCGGGATCGAACTCGCCCCAGGCGCGACCGAGGGATACGAACTGCTGGGGGAGGCGTCCGCCACGAGGGGCCGCTGGCTCGACGCCGCCACGGCGTATCGTCGGTGCGTCGAACTGGCGCCGTTCATCGCGCGGCATCACGTCCAGCTGGCCGACGCCCTCATCCGGTCCGGGGATCCGATGGCCGGCGTCGAGGTCGTCGATGCGATGGACCGGGACTTCGGTCGTTCCGTCGATGCCGCGCTGGTCCGGGCGCGGGCGTTCGCGATGTTCGGTCGCCTCGACGAAGCGAACGCGATTCTCGACCAGTGTCGTCGTGCTCTGCCCGACCATCCCGGTATTCCGCGGACGGATGCGGCGATTCGGCGGGGACGTCCATGAGGGTCGCGATGAAGATCGGTGCCCGGCTGACGGCCGCCTGGATCGCGTCCGGCGTCCTGTCCGGATGTGGGGAATCGGAACCGTCCGCCCCTGTGACACCGGCGGCGGACCTGACGTTCGGCGGCGACCCGGTGCTGGAAACCTCGCCGCCCTGGTTTCGGGAATCGGCGGCTGAACGCGGCCTCGACTTCCAGATCGATGCCGGGATGGCGACGACGCCCCGACTTCCCGAGATCGTGCCGGGTGGTGGGGCCGCACTGGACTTCGACGATGACGGCTGGTTGGATCTCTACCTCCTCCAGGCCACGGGCGATGGCGGCAATCGGCTCTTCCGGAATCTCGGTGGCGGTCGGTTCGCGGACGTGACCGACGGCAGCGGGCTCGCGGACGTCGGATTCGCGATGGGAACGGCGACCGGCGACTACGACGGCGACGGTGACGTGGATCTGTTCGTGAGCAACTTCGGAGCCGATCGGCTCTTTCGAAACGACGGCGACGGTCGATTCGTCGACGTCACGGACACCGCGGGCGTCGGTCACCCCGGATTCGGTGCGAGCGCCACCTTCTTCGACGCCGATGCGGATGGTGATCCGGACCTGTACGTCACGAACTACGTCGACTGGTCCGAGGCGACTGAACTGGAGTGCCGCAACCGCACCGGCCGGCTCGACTACTGCCCGCCGGCGCGATACGACGCGCCCACCCGGGACGTCCTGTACCGGAACGATGGCGACGGTACGTTCACCGACGTCTCCGAGGAGAGCGGGATCAACACCGCGGTCGGGACCGGGCTCGGGGTGGTCGCGGTCGATTTCGACGGCGATGGCCGGCGGGACGTCTTCGTCGCCAACGACGGCATGCCGGATCACCTCTGGATCAACCAGGGGGGGCTGCGGTTCAAGGAGGAAGCGATGCAGCGCGGATGCGATCGCGATCTGAGCGGCGTGGCGAAGGCGGGGATGGGCGTCTCGTCGGAGGACGTCGACGACGATGGTGATCCGGATCTGATCGTGTGCAATCTGGGCGGCGAGTCGGACTCGTTCTACCTGAACGACGGGGGGCGTTTCATCGACGCGACCAACCGGTCCGGACTCGGTTCGGCGAGTCGCCACTTCACGCGATTCGGACTCGGGTTCGTCGACTTCGACAACGACGGGGTCTTGGACCTGTACGCCGCGAACGGTCGGGTCGGCGCAAGCGACGACCCCGAAGCGGTGGATCCGTACGCGGAGCCGGATCTGCTTCTGCGCGGCGAAGCGGGACGGTACCGGCCGGTCCGTCCCGCGGGTGGAACCGTGCCGACGCCCGCCCGGACCAGTCGTGGGGCGATCTTCGGCGACTTCGACAACGACGGCGGTCAGGACGTGGTGGTGCTCGATCTGGGAAGCCCGGTCCGACTTCTTCGAAACGTCCTGCCATCCCGGGGCGGCTGGTTGACGGTCGACGTGCGTGATGGCCGAGGCGCGCCCGCGATCGGTGCGGTGGTCCGGGCGCAGATGGGGGATCGGGTGGTCACGCGACGAGTCCGGACGGATTCGAGCTATCTCACGGCACAGGATCCCCGGGTGCACTTCGGCCTCGGTGACGTCGATTCGGTCGGGCGGCTGGAGGTCGTCTGGCCGGACGGTTCGACGCGGATCATGAACGACGTGGCGGCCGGTCGGATCATTCGAATCGACCCGGGATCGAATCCGGAAGCGGTCGAGAAGCCGCTCGGTGACGGATCCAGCGAGGCCGCGGTCCGTTAGGCTGAGCCCATGTCCATTCCGAAGATCCACGCCACCACCATTCTCTGCGTCCGTGACCAGCGGGGCGTCGCCATCGCCGGCGACGGTCAGGTCACGCTGGGGCACGTCGTCGCGAAATCGTCCGCCTGCAAGATTCGTCGCATTCCAGAGGTGGGAGCGGAGCGTCGCGGGGTGCTGGCCGGCTTCGCCGGTGGTGCCGCGGATGCCTTCGCACTGCTGGAGCGGTTCGAGGCGAAGCTGAAGGGGTCGCCGGTCAATCTGCTCAAGGCGGCCGCGGAACTCGCACGGGACTGGCGGACCGATCGCGCCCTGCGACGGCTCGAAGCGATGATGATCGTCGCGGATCTCGAACGCACGCTCGTGGTGAGCGGCCAGGGGGATCTCATCGAACCGGACGACGGGGTCGCGGCGATCGGGTCCGGGGGCAATCACGCTCTCGCCGCGGCCCGGGCCCTTCGGCGCTGTACCGAGCTCGGGCCGGCGGAGGTCTGCCGGGAATCGATGACGATCGCGGGAGAGCTTTGCATCTACACCAACACCGAGATCTCACTCGAGGAGATCGTCGTCGGCTGATGGATGCTCGGATGTCTCGGGGCGGGTGCCGGTCCGGCGATACGTCGCCCGGCGGGCGGCGTAGGACTCGGGCGAGATGGGCAGGTCGATCGGTTCGCCTTCCTGCTTCAGCGCATGGAGTTTCCGGAGAAACGGCACGCACCACTGGCAACCGGTCCCCGCGCCGAGGCAGTCGGCCAGGCGGCTCGCGACCGGTGGATCTTCGCGGTTCAGGAACGTCCGGACCTTGCGAAGGCTGACGCGAAAGCAGAGGCAGACGTGATCATCCGGATCCATGTTCGCTCCTCGTGGGGCTGACGCGATCGATCGGTCTCAAGGGCTCGGATTCGCCGCGTCATCGGCGGCGCCGGCGATCCCGAGTCGAGGCGAGAGTCCCTGGAAGTCGAACCGCCAGGTCAGCTCGACCATCGCGCCGACGAAAGGCGGGTTGTCGAAGGGGCCGGGGCTGAAACGATCCGCGTTGAAACGGATCGCCGGAATGAAGACGCCGCCGAGCAGCAGGGTGGGATCCTCGTCATCGGCTCGGGGGCGATCCGCCCGTTCGAGGGCCCGATTCGGCACCGCGATCTCGAAGGTGCTCCCCACCGGCTCGTTTCGCTTCACGTCCCAGGGTTGGAAGGTCACGAACTGATCGATGTTGGAGCGGGGCCGACGATCGGTGATTCGCACCGGCCAGTCGACCCGATCCCGGAAGGCCCGATTCGACGAGGCGATCCACTTGTTCAGCCATCGGACGTAGCGGACCCGTTCATCGTCGTTCGAACTGGCGGTGGGGGCCGGTTCGGGATTCTTCGCGACCGCCGCGGCGAATGCCGCTCGGATTTCGGCGGCGAGCCCCGCGGGGCTGTTCGTCGAGGGGGCGATGGCGGTCGGGGTCGCGGCGGGCAGGGGGACGTTGCCGCCCGAGGCGGCCATGGCCAGAGACTTCTCAAGATCCGCGATTCGGGCGAGGGCGGCCGCGAGGGCGGTTTCGAGGTCGATCCCCCGGGCCTGCAGCCGTTCGTTTTTCCGGACGAGGTCTTCATCGGTGGCCTGCGAAAAAGCCCGGGGGCTGCTGACGCCACAGACGAGAAGCCCGAGGCAGAGGGCGAGGAAAGGGCGGGTTTGAAGACGCATGTAGGGTTCTCCGGACACGGAATCGCGGTTTGGACGGTACCCGCCCGATACGTAGGACCAGGCCGCCGGTTTGGGAATCGACCGGATTCCCCGCTCAACTTCAGGGTCCATCGGTACTTGGCCCCGAAGCAAGGGCCTTCTGGAGGGGGGATGAGGGTGCTATCCTTCATGCGGGCTGAAATTCAACCGATTCGTCTCCGAGGTACCCACCGCCGATGACCGAGATCCAGACCCTCATCCGAAGCGCTACCCGCCGGCTGACCGCAGCCCGATTCCTCGAGACCCTGGCCAGCGGGGCCGTGATCGGTCTCGCCGTGCTGATGCTCTGGACGCTTGCGACGAAAGCCGTTCCGGCCCTGGGATCGCCCTGGTGGATTCCCGCCTCGGTGACGGCCGGCATGGTGTTGATGTTCGCCCTCGCTCGGGCCCTCGGTCCCGGGCGGGATTCGGTCTCGGTCGCCATCGCGATCGATCAACGGCTGGGCCTCGACGATCGCCTGAGCACCGCGGTTCAGATCGCGGATCGGGACGATGCGTTCGCCATCGCGGCGATCGCGGATGCCGCGGCCGCCGCGCGACGGCCCGATGTCCCGGCCCGGGTTAAGCAGGCGTTCCGACCGGTCCCGCCGCGGGGTTGGTGGGTCTCGCCCATGCTTCTGCTCTTCATCATCGGGGTCTGGACGATCGTGCCGCAGGGCGATCTCTTCGGGCGGGTGCCCACGGCAAACGACACGGTCCTCGCGGAGACCAACCAGCAGGTGGAATCCGAGGTCGAGGAGTTGATCGCGATCATCGATGAGAACGAGATGCTCGCGGCGGAGATGGAAGGCACGCTCGACGAACTGCTGGGCGGGCTGGAGGATGGCGACGCGCCCGAAGAGGCACAGACCCCGGAAGAGGTGAAGCGGGAGGCGATTCGCCAGGTGACGGCGTTGCAGGACCGGCTTCAGGAGATCCTCGATGGCGAGGATGCGCGGATGGACGCGACGCTCCGAGAATCGCTTGCGGACCTGAAGAACGACGGCTCCGGCGATGCGGACGCCGATGAACTCGCCGAAGCGCTGGCGAAGGGTGATTTCAAGCAGGCGAAGCAGGCGTTCGAGCGTCTTGCGGAACGCATGGAGTCGGGCGACATGTCGCCCGAGGAGGCCGAAGCCTTGAAGGCCGCATTGGAGGATCTTGCAAAGCAGTTGCAGGAGGCCGCGGACAAGAAGAAGGATCTCGAGGATGCCTTGAAGAACGCGGGGCTCGATCCGGATCTGGCGAACAACCCGGAAGCGCTTCAGCAGGCGATCGAAAACGCCTCCAACTTGAACGAGTCGCAGAAGCAGGCCCTGCAGGAGGCTGCGGCGGCGCAGCAGCAGGCGTCGCAGGCGATGGAGCAGATGTCGCAGGCGATGCAGCAGATGGCGGAAGGCCAGCAGCAAGGGCAGCAGCAGGGGCAGGAGATGCTCAGCGAAATGGAACGCATGCAGCAGATGCTCCAGCAGGCGGAGGCCGCGTCCGGCCAGTGCCAGGGCGCCTGCGACAAGATGGGCCAGGGGCTCTCGCAGTGGGCGCAGAATCTCGCCCAGGGTGAGGCCCAGAGCGCCGGCCAGGGCCAGGGCCAGGGTCAGGGACAGGGCCAGGGACAGGGACAGGGACAGGGACAGGGACAGGGTAAGGGGCAGGGTATGGGCGGTCCCGGTCAGGGCCAGGGAGGTCAGGCTCCGATCGCACCGACGCCGACCGGAACCCAGACCCAGCGCGAAAAGGTTGAAAAGCGTGAGGGCGACATCATCGCCCGCGAGATGATCGAAGGAGAGCCCGTCGTGGGTGAGTCCAAGGCGCGGCTCCAGCGGATTTCCGATCGCATCGAACGCGGGTTCGAAGAAGGTCTTCGCGAGGATCCGATCCCGCCGCACCTCCGCGATGTCCATCAGCACTACTTCGGCGAGCTGAAGAAACGAATCGACGCCGTGCCGAAGGACGCCCCGGCGAAGGAAGCCCCGGCGAAGGTGGCCCCGGCGACGCCGGCCGAGCCCGCGAAGGAAACTGCGCCCGAGGGATCGTGAGACCAGTGCGGATGACGCACCCGTACCAGCCGATGCTCCGGTGGCTGATGCCACTCGTGGCCTTCTTCGCTTTCGTCGCTTGCGGCCCGCTCGCCGGCTGCGACGCCCGAACACCGCAGCCGGTGGTGGCCTACGTCTCGGTCGACGAGCAGATCGCGCGACCCGTGCTCGCCGCGTTCACGGCGCGGACCGGAATTCCCGTCGAGGCGCTCTACGACACCGAAGCCACCAAGACCACCGCCCTGGCGAGCCGCCTGCGTCGCGAGGTGAGCCGGCCCCGGGCCGATCTCTTCTGGAGCTCGGCACCGTTCGAGGTCGAGCGACTTGCGAGCGAGGAGATCCTCGTGCCCGCGGTGCATCCGGCACTCGAGGCCCATCCCGCCCGGTGGCGTCGGTCCGACGGCCGATGGTTCGCTTTCGCGGGCCGGGCGCGGGTGATCGTGTACGACCCGGAGGTGCTCGACCCGGCCGACGCGCCGGTGCGCTGGACCTCGCTGGTCGAACCGAGATTCAAGGATCGCGTGGTGATGGCGGATCCCCGGTTCGGAACCACCCGTGGCCACCTCGGCGCGATGTCGGTGTTCTGGAATCGCACCGCGATGCCGGGCTACTTCGAAGCGTGGCTCGACGGGCTCGCCGAGAACGGGGTCCGGATGCTTCCCGGTGGGAATGCGGCGACGGTCGACGCGGTGGCCCGCGGCGAGGCGCTCGTGGGCATGACCGACACCGACGACGTCGTCGCGGCGCAGCGTCGGGGACTTCGGGTGGCGGCATCGATGCCGAGACACGGACTGCCGGGCGAGAAGAACGCGGGAACCCTGGTCATCCCCAACGCGGCGGGCCTCGTCGGAGGTGGTTCGAATCCGGCGGGCGCCACTCGCCTGCTCGCGTTCCTCGCCTCCGAAACGGTCGAGCGGATGCTCCACGAGTCGACGTCCCGGAACATTCCACTCGCCCATCCGAAGATCGAGATCGATGCGATGTGGCGGGTCGAGGAACCGCTCGCGGTGGGCGTCTCCGAAGTCGCGACCGCCATGGACCCCGCCGTGGACCGGGCGATGAAACGGCTCGATCCCGAACGGATCCGGAGTCTGCGCAAGCCGGGTCCCGGGCGTTCGATCGGCGACGCCGATGCCTACGACTCGTCGGAAGGCGTCTCACCGACGGAGCCGAGCCCTTGATTCCCGGTCTTCGATGGCCGGCGGCGATCTGGGGCGGGCTGGTGATCTTGTTGCTCGTTCCGATCCTGCTGGTCCCGGTCGTGGTCGCGATCGCCGGGTCCGGGACGTCGCCCGCGGTGCTGGGGTTCGTCCCGAGTCGGGTGATCGCGGTCTCCGCCGCCTGGTCCGCGGGTATCGCGACGATCGCGGTGCTTGTCGGTTGGGGCCCGGGCCGCTTGCTGGCGAGATCCGGAGCCCGCTGGGCGATGCTCGCGAGTCTCGTGCCACTGGTGGTGCCACCGTCGCTGTTCTTCGACGCCTGGTGGCTGGAGACCGGCCCCGACGGCCCGATCGGACGGGCGGCGGCCGTGGCTGGTGCGGTCCCTCGACTCCGGGCCATGGTGCTCGCGCTCGGGTTGGTGTGCGTGGCCTGGCCGATCGTCGCCTGGTGCGTGGCGATTCGCGGCATCGAAGGCGACGATGAGCTGCTTGAATTCGATCGGCCACGGCGTCTGGATCGTCTTCGAGCGTGTCTTCGCCGGGACCGTGGCGGGCTGCTGCTCGGTTGGGCGATCACCTTCGCGTGGATCGCGTCTTTGACCGTTCCATTCGATCTGGCGCAGGTCGCTTCGTGGGGGTTCGAGTTGCGAACCCTCGATGCGCGGGGGGCGACGCCCGCGACCGTGCTTCGGGCCGGGCTGCCGGCGCTGGTACCCGCGATCTTCGCCGGAACGCTGATCGCCTCCATGTCCGGCCAGCGCGGAGGGTCCGCCGCCCGACCCCGGGTCGGCGTCCGAGGTGGCGTCTGGATGATGATCGTCGTGTCGCTGTTGGTGGTGCTTCCACTCGGATTCCTGCTTCGTCGCGCGGCCTCTGCGGACGTCGCCGCGACCTTCGAGGTCCACGGGGCCGCGATCGGCAACACCTTCCTGGTCTTCCTCGCCGCGGGAGCGATCGGCGGCGTGCTCGCCGCCGGCATCGCGATGATCGGTCGGGATCGACTCGGTCGGACGGCCGCCCGGCTGGCGACCGTCGCTTTCTCGGTGGTGCTTCTCCTTCCCGCGACGCTGGTCGCGGTCGGGGTCGAGGCGACGTGGAACCACGCGATCGTCGGCTGGGTCTACGACGAACCGCTCGGCCTGATGCTCGGGGTGACCGGCCGCGTGGGACTCGTCGCGTGCCTCGTCGGGGCGGTGATCGGACGTCGGGTTCCGGCGACCTTCGAGTCGGACGCGCCGCGGCGAGCGATCGACGTGTTCCGCGGGATCGGGCCGACGCTCGGCCGGGCGTTTCTCGTGGGTGGGCTCGCGACCGGTGCGATGGCCGCAGGTGAGATCCCCGTCACCGCACGGATCCAGCCGCCGGGATTTCCCACCGTGACCTCCGCGTTGCTGAACGCCATGCACTATCAATACGTCGACTCGGTGCTTCCGGCCGTCTTCGGACTCGTGGCGCTGGCCTTGATCGCGGCGGTCCTGATCGCCACGCTCGGGTCGGTGCCCCGGCGGCGAGGTGTCACGTTCCGAGCGGTGTCGCCGCTGCTCGTCTCCCTGCCGGTGCTCCTCTTCGGCTGTTCGGAGGCCGGCGTCGGGGGCGGTGTCGTTCCGGTGCCGTCGACGGTGGTCTTCGGGCGTGCCGGGAACATCGACGGGCGATTCGACTACCCGCGGGCGATCGGGCTCGACGCCGAACGGGGCCGCGTGTACGTGCTGGACAAGACGGCCCGGGTCCAGCGTTTCGACCTCGAGGGGCGTTTCGAGCGGTCCTGGGCGATGCCGCAGTCGGAGAATGGAAAACCCACGGGCGTCACCATCACCGCGGACGGCCGGGTCGTGGTGGCGGACACGCACGAGCATCGCATCGCGATCTTTTCGCCGGAAGGCGAGCTCCTCGAGACGTTCGGCGAGTACGGCGAGGGGCCGGGGCAGTTCATCTACCCGACCGATGTGGCGATCGCCGCCGATGGATCCTGGTTCGTCTCGGAATACGGCGGCAACGACCGCGTCCAGATCTTCGATGCCGACCGCCGACCGGTCGGCGAGATCGGATTCATGGGTCATGACGATGACGGTGATCGCCCGGGGCTGCTTCGGCCGCAGTCCATCGCCTGGGACGACGAGGCGGGGGAGCTCTACATCGCCGACGCGGTGAATCACCGGATCGTGGTCACGGATCGAGCCGGATCGATGCGACGCGTGCTCGGCGGCGCCGGTGACGGGCCGGGTCGACTCGCCTACCCGTACGGGATCACGCTCGACGGCGACCGGAGTCTGATGGTGGCGGAGTACGGCAACAACCGAGTCCAGCGACTGAGTCGGATCGACGGTGAATGTCTCGGTGTCTGGGGCGGCGCGGGAATCGAAGCGGGGCGACTTCGGTATCCTTGGGGAGTCGACGCCGGGGGTGGACTGCTGGCGGTCCTGGATTCCGGCAACGATCGAGTGCAGGTCGGAGAACTTCCGTGATGGTCCGACCACGAACGTGGCACGACCCCGTTTCAGGAGCCCCTTGGCATGTTCGCTGATCTGCCCATCCAATTCGAACATCCGGTGATGCTGCTGGTGCTCCTGCTGATCGTGCCGATCATCCTGCTCGCCCGGATGGGGGCGGCGGGGCAGGGCCGAGGCAAGATCATCGGCTCGGTCGTGGTCCGCACGATCCTGATCCTCCTGCTCGCGGTCTCGCTCGCCCGCCCGTCGGTCGTCGACCGGGGCGAAAGCGTCACGCTGATGGTCGTCGCGGACGTCAGCCGATCGATCCCGCGGGAACTGCAGCGGCAGAGCGGTCGCTTCCTCGAACGCGTGGCCGATGCCAAGCGCAACGAGGAGGACCGGATCGGTGTGGTCACGGTCGCCGAGGAATCCGAGATCCGCCAGACCCCCGACATGAACGCGGTGATCCAGCTCGATCACGCGGGAGACCTCGCCGCGACGGACCTCGCGGGCGCGATGCGGACCGCGATCTCTCTGCTTCCCACCGACACCGCGAACCGGATCCTGCTCGTCTCCGACGGGAACGAGACCGAATCGAACCTGCTGGAAGCCGTGGAACTGGCGCGGGCCAACGACATTCCGGTGGACGTGCTTCCGATCGAATACGAGTACGGCAGCGAAATCGTCTTCGAGCAGCTGCGGGCTCCCAACCGGGCCAGAATCGGACAGTCCGTGGATCTGCGGGCCTTCCTGCGATCGTCGAGCGAGACGACCGGCGTGCTCCGGGTCTTTCAGAACGACGCCCTCATCGATCTCGACCCCGGGTCCACCGCGGATGGGATCCGCATCGAACTCGAGCCCGGAAGCAACACCGTCTCCGTTCCGGTCACCCTCGAGTCCGGCGGCGCCCAGCGTTTTCGCGCCGAGTTCTCGCCCGACGATCCGGACTCGGACGCGATTCTCGAGAACAACGTCTACGAATCGGTGACCTTCGTCGCCTCCGACGGCCGCGCGCTGGTGATCGACGAGGGCGGCACCGAGACCACCGCGCTGGTGTCCGCGCTGCGGAACGGTGGCGTCGAGGTGGTCGTCGAGCCACCCTCGAGCCTGCTCGGCGGGATCGCGTATCTGAACGGTTTCGACACCGTGGTCCTCGCCAATGTTCCACGCTGGTCGATCGATCAGAACGCGGATCGGAGCCTCCGGTCCTACGTCCATGACCTCGGCGGCGGACTGGTGATGATCGGGGGGGACGAAGGGTTCGGTGCCGGGGGCTGGATCGAATCCGAAACCGCGAAGGTGCTGCCGGTCCGACTCGATCCGCCGCAGGAGCGACAGATGGTCCGGGGGGCGCTGGCCCTGATCATGCACTCCTGCGAGATGGCGAAGGGGAACTACTGGGGACAGCAGACCGCGATCGCCGCGGTCGACGCCCTGAGCAGCCTCGACTACGTCGGGATCGTGACCTTCAACTGGGGGCAGGGAGGCCAGGGCGTCAACGGCTGTTCGTGGGCCTTTCCGATGCAGCCGGCGGGTGACAAGTCCGCGGCGATCGCCGCCGCCAAGAAGATGGTGATCGGCGACATGCCTGACTTCGGGGCGTCCATGACGCTCTCGCGTCAGGGCCTCAACGGCGTGAATGCGGGCCAGAAGCACGTCATCATCATCTCGGATGGTGATGCGGTGCCGCCCAGCAAGACCCTGCTCGACCAGTACGTCGCCGACGGCATCACCGTGACCACGGTGATGGTCGGTGGACACGGGACGCCCAGTGATCGACAGAACATGCAGGGCGTCGCCGAGTTCACGGGTGGCACGTTCTACAACGTCACCAATCCGAAGATGCTCCCCAAGATCTTCATCAAGGAGGCGACGCTGGTCACCCGGACGCTCCTGATGGAGGGCGACTTCCAACCGTCCGTCTCGGCGACCCTCGACGGTCCCACCCGCGGGGTCGGATCGGTGCCCGGCATCGGCGGATTCGTGCTCACCGTCCCGAAGGAGGGGCTGGTGAAGATCCCCATGGTGGTCCCGACGGAGGAGGGCGAGGATCCCCTGCTCGCGTACTGGAACTACGGGCTGGGAAAGAGCGTCGCCTTCACCAGCGATGCGGGCGGGCGATGGAGCACCACCTGGCCGGGTTGGGGCGGCTTCCAGCCGTTCTGGGAGCAGATCGTCCGTTGGTCGATGCGTCCGTCGTCACCCCCCAATCTCATGATTCGCGCCAGCACCGGCGAGGACGGCCGCGCGGTGGTCGAGGTCGAGGCGATGGGCGCGGACGGTGGGATGGCGAACTTCCTGCAGGGGCAGGCTCGGATCATCGATCCGACGGGAGCCTCGGCCCCGGCGTCGCTGCAACAGATCGGTCCCGGGCGGTACCGCACCGAATTCGATCTTGAAAAGCAGGGCGCGTATCTGGTCAACGTGCTGTTCCCGGAGGCTGACGGAAGCGAACGATCCGCGGCGAGCATCCAGGCCGCGATCAGCGTGCCCTACGAACGGGAATTCTCGACCGTCCGGGACAACCGGGCGCTCCTCGAGTCGATCGCGGCGAAGACGGGCGGAACGGTGTTCGGTCCCTCCACCGACTTCGAGATCGTCGACCCCTTCGATCGAGCGGGGTTGGAGATGCCGTCGTCGCCGACCCGTATCTGGGATCTGCTGGTGGTGATCGCCGCCGGACTCTTCGTGGTGGACGTGGCGGTGCGGCGGCTCACCTTCGACTCGCGGGCGGCTCGCGAGGCGGCGGCGAAGGCGATGGCGAGTGGAACCAGCACGGCGGATTCGACGGTCGAAGCCTGGAAGACGGCGCGGAAGCGGGCCAATCGCGGCCGCGGTTCCGACCCGGACGCGGCGACGCGTTTCGACGCCGACGAGACCGTCGACGGGAACTTCTCCGTGAGCGATGATCTGTCGGCCACCGAGCCTGCGAAGGAAGGAACCCGGCCGCCCCGGCGGGAGCTTTCCAACGAAGAGGCGACGAAGTCGGACGAGGCGCCGGAGGACATGACCAGTCGGCTGCTCCGGGCGAAGCGTCGAGCCAGCGGTCGCAACGAAGACGGAGCGGCCGATGGGTGAATTCGCCGAGGGAATGCGGACACGTCTCGACGACGTGGAAACGGTCCAGCGGGCCTGTGATCGTTTTCGCGCGGCCTTCACGGCGCTGCGGGAACGGGTCGGGCTCCGAATCGTCGGGCAGGATGCGGTGGTCGAACAGGCCTTGATCGCCCTGTTCGCCGGCGGTCACGTGCTGCTCGAAGGAGTTCCGGGGCTCGGAAAGACCCTCCTGGTCAGGACGCTCGCTGATTCCCTCGGGCTCGACTTCAACCGAATTCAGTTCACGCCGGACCTGATGCCCGCGGACGTCACCGGAACCACGATCGTGGTCGAAGACGGCCTCGGCGGCCGGGCGTTCCAGTTCAGAGAGGGGCCGATCTTCGCGAACATCGTGCTCGCCGACGAGATCAACCGAGCCACGCCGAAGAGCCAGTCCGCGATGCTCGAAGCGATGCAGGAGCGCTCGGTCTCGGTCGGTGCCGAGACCCGTCGGCTTCCGGACCCCTTCCTAGTGCTCGCGACCCAGAATCCGATCGAACAGGAAGGGACCTTTCCACTCCCCGAGGCGCAGCTCGATCGGTTCCTGCTGAAGATCACGGTGCCGTATGCGATCCGCGAGGAGCTCACGGAGATCATTCGACGGACGACGGTTCCGGGCGAGGTCGGCGTGACGCCGGTGCTCGACGCCGACGACGTGCTCGCGGGACGAGCCCTCGCCCGTCGCATCGTGATCGCGGATTCGGTCAAGGACTACGCCATTCGGCTGGTGCTCGCGACCCATCCCGAGGGCGAGTTCGAGATTCCCGAGTTCCGTCACTACATTCGGATCGGGGCCAGTCCCCGGGCGGCGCAGGCGCTGGTGTCCACGGCCAAGGTCGCGGCCCTCATGGACGGGCGGTACGCGGCGAGTCTCGACGACGTGCGCCGAGTGGCCCTTCCCGCGCTCCGGCACCGTCTGGTCCGGACCTTCGAGGCGGAGGCGGACGGGGTCGACGCGGACGAGATCGTGCGCGGCGTGCTCGATCGGGTCCCGGCGGACGCCGACCATCCGGAGGACGGACCGCCGGCCGGCACGGTCCTCGCGGGAGAGTCTCGATGAGTCGCTTCCCCGATGGGCCACCGCCGCGTTCGAGCCGACCCACGAAGGTCGACGAACTCATCGACAGTCGCTTGATGGCCCGGCTCGACCACCTCGACGTGGTGAGCCGGAAGATCTTCAATGGACGCGTCCAGGGCGAGCGTCGAAGCAAGCGGCGCGGGCAGAGCGTCGAATTCGCGGACTTCCGCCCCTACGTCCACGGCGACGACCTCCGATTCGTCGACTGGAACATCTACGGCCGACTCGATCGTCTCTTCCTGAAGATCTTCCTCGAGGAGGAGGATCTCTCGCTCATCGTGGTGGTGGACGGGACCTCCAGCATGCACTGGGGCGATCCGTCGAAGTTCGAATACGCGCGGCGGCTCGCGATGGCCCTCGGGTACATCGGGCTGGTCAACCAGAACCGGGTCTCGCTCGCGGCGTTCGGCGGGCTCGATTCGGAAGGCGAGTCCGCGGGCCTGCAGCGGATCTCGAACCTCCGGGGCCGACGTCGCACGCACGAGATGGGCCGCTGGCTCCTCGAACTGGAGCCCGGTGGCGACGGCGGGTTCGAGGAGGCGATGCGACGAATCGCCCTGACCCGGCAGGGACGCGGCGTGATGATCGTGTTGAGCGATTTCCTGCAGAAGGAGGGTTTCGAACGGGGGCTCCGATACGTGGCGGGCCGCGGCTACGACGTCTTCGCGATGCAGGTCCTCGCGCCGCAGGAGATCGATCCCGGTCGACACGGCATGAGCGGTGATCTGCGTCTGGTGGATCTGGAGGACGAGGACGAAGCCGAAGTCACGATCAACGCCGCGGTGCTTCGGGGCTATCGACGTCGACTCGACGCGTACTGCGGTTCGCTTCGCGACTACTGCATCCGCCGAAGCATCATGCACACCCTGGTCGACACATCGACCGATCTCGACGAGCTGCTGCTCGACTACCTGCGGAAGCGAGGTCTGCTGCGATGAGCTGGCTGACGCCGTTGTTCGGTGGGATCGTGCTCGCCTCGGTGATTCCGCCGTTGGTCGCGCTGTATTTTCTCCGGCTGAGGCGGACCCGTCGCGCGATCCCCAGCACGCTGCTCTGGAAGCGATCGGTCGAGGACCTTCGGGCGAACGCGCCCTTTCAGCGACTTCGTCCGACCTTGCTCCTGTTCCTGCAGCTGCTCTTTCTCGCCCTGCTCGGCATCGCGCTGATGCAGCCCCGCTTCGACGCGGGCGAACGGCGGGAGGGGCGGACGGTGATCGTCGTCGACAACTCCTCGTCCATGAACGTCCTCGACGGTGACGATTCCGGCGAGACCTCGAGGCTGGAGTTCGCGAAGGCGTCCGCCATCGAGCGGATCGAGGCCCTGCACGGCGGCGGGCTCTTCAGCGGCGATGCCGCGGAGATCATGGTGGTCGCGTTCAACGACGAGGCCGAGATCAGAACACCGTTCACGGACTCGCGTCAGACCGCGATCGAGGCGGTCCGTGGCATCGAGCCCACGGACGGGACCAGCCGGCTCGGGGGTGCCCTCCAGCTTGCACGGGCCTACCTCACGGTGATCGACCCGGACTCGCAGACCGGCCCGGTGGCGACCCCCGCCGCGGTCGAGCTCTGGTCGGACGGTCGGATCGACGATCTCGACGAGCAGGTACTTCGGGAAGGGGAACGGCTGGAGTACCACCGTGTCGGATCGGTCGATGCGGGCAACATCGGCATCGCATCGATCGCGGCTCAGCGTCCCTACGACGAGCCGGGGAAGATCCAGGTGTTCATCGCGGTGGAGAATCCCACCGCCCAGTCCCGCAAGACCGATCTTCAGCTCAGCGTCAATGGCGTGGTCCGTGCGATCACGCCCGTGCCCATCGAGATCGGTCCCGAGACCGAGGAGCCGGGGCTGGGGAAGATCCCCGGTCGCAAGCAGTTCGCCTTCGCACCGTTCGAGCAGGAACGGGATGCGGTGATCGAGGTGCTGCTGCTCAACGAGGACGCCCAGCCCACCGACGACGCGGCGATGCTCGTGGTCCCGCCCGCGCGTCGTCTGAAGGTCGCGCTGGTGGACACCGAATCGTTCGTGCTCCGGTCGATCCTGGAGGGAATGCCGCTGGAGTCGCTCGATCTGCTGACGCTCGACGGCTACGCGCGGCTCGCCGAGTCCGGCGGACTCGACGACTACGACGTGATCGTGCTCGACGACGCGGCGGTCGAGACGCTTCCACCCGGTCGATATCTTTCATTCGGCCGGACGCCCCCGATCGACGGATTGACCGAGTTCGGCGATGGCGCCGAAGGGGTCGTGGTCCGTCGCAGCGCGGAGGACCATCCGGTCCTTCGCTACGTCAATCTCGACGAGCTGTTCGTGTCCTCGATGCGGAAGCTCACGACCGGCGTCGGGGTGGAGTCACTCGTGGATTCGGGGGACGGCCCGATGATCGTCTCGGTCGATCGAGGATCCATCCAGATCATCCACGCGACGTTCGACCCGCTTGATTCCAACTGGCCGTATCTCCGGTCCTTCGTGAACTTCGTGCCGAACGCGATCGAATATCTCGGCGGTCTCGGCGATGCGGTGGCCTCCGCCGGTGTCGCCCCCGGGAGCCCGTTGATCGCCCGGCTTCCGGCGCAGGCGACTGATTTGCGGATACGACGGCCGGACGGCTCGGATGTCGCCGTCGAATCGGCGGATCCCGTGACGTTCGCGTGGGGGCCGGTCCGGCGGGCGGGCCGGTACGAGTTGTCGTGGACGGAACCCGGGGACGACTCGCTGCGACGAAGGATCTTCGCGGTGAATCAACTCGATCCCACCGAACGGCGTACTGCGGCGGCGGAATCCATCGAACTGAGCCTCGATCGCATCACCGGCGAGGCGGCCGCCGCGGGCGGGACCCGTTGGCAGGACTTCTGGCCCTGGCTGCTGGCGATCTCGCTCGGTTTGATGATGCTCGAATGGTGGCTCTGGCAACGCCAGTCGGCCGCCGGCTGATCATGGGGATCCATGAATGAGCATGGCGATCCGCATGCGGCCGACCCGGAACGCGTCGGTCAGCCTCCGCTGCGAAGCGATTCAAGGAGATCGTCGTCGATGCCGAGAAACTCCCGCATGTGGCGGTCGTAGGTCTCCTGGTCCTCGTCTCGGCTGAAGTCGAGTCGAAGTTCATTGATGACCTTGGTCCCCTGGCCGATCCAATCGTTCCAGGTTTCGGAGGAGATGTTCGCTCCGATCCAGCCGCCGACGGGGCCCTTGAAGGGCGGGGCTTCCATCTGGGTTCCCAGTTTTCCGGTTCGGCCGCAGGTGAAGGTCCCGGATTGCGAGGCTTCCTCGGCTGCGGCCTTCGCGGCATCGGATGCTTCGGGCGCCGTTCGGCCGATCGACTCGAGGGCGGCCACGATGGCGTCTCGAACCATCAGGTCACCCTTCGACACCGCGACTTCGTGGCCCTGTTCGAGGTGCTGGACGGCCTTGTCCTCGAGCCCCGCGGCGATCATCGCTTCACCGGCGAGTTGCCAGGCCTTGCTCATGTCCGGATTCAGGACGGTGACCCGCTCGAAACTGGAGGCGGCCTCCGCGGCCCGGTTCGCCTTCAGGTACGCGTTGCCCAGCGAGAAGAACGCCATCTCGTTGTCGGGATCGGCGGTCGTCATGTTCTCGAACTGCGCGATCCGCTCGAGGAGCCGGGGGTCGTCGGGAGATTGGGGGGTTTGATTGCTCATGGCGAGGCATGCTACCTCGCCGGCGACGGTGGAGGTGCTGCAAACTCGTGAGTACGACCCGAGGCAATCAAAATCGGTTCTCAGGCCCGCCCGTCGGGCGAAACCTCAGATGGCGGGAACCAGAATCTTCAGCATGGTCCGCGTCGTTTCCAGCATGTTCCGTTGGCGGGCGATCCCGGAAAGTGCTTCGAACGCCAGGGCCACATCCTCTTTCAGGAGAAGCTCCCGGCCGACTTCCACCACGTCACCGACGGTCAGGTCTGCCAGCTTGGTGTCCCCGTGCATGTCGATGACGCAATCGACCCATCTTCTTGCCGAGGACAGGTTCGGGGTGCCTTCGAGCAACGGACGCCAGCCGAGGAGCCACTCCCGGGTCGGCAGTTGGGCGTCCGCCTGCGTTTGTTGGCGATAGATCTGGAGGGGGCTCCGGCGGGCGAGCGCCCGTTCGACATCCACCGTTCGGACGCTCAGATACCGGCCGATTCGAACGCCCGGCAACACGCCCTGCTTGCGAAGCCGCTCGAGGGTCCTCCGGGAAACCTCGAAGCGTGCCGCCGCATCATCGAGTTTCAACCACTCTTCGTTTGAGTTGGTGCTGTTGATCAAGGGTCCGATCCGTGAGTGTCCGACACGGGGCCGAAATCCCCACGCCATGCTCCGACGATCCATCGAGATTGGCTGCCTCTCCGGGAAGGGGGTACGGTCTACCCACCACCTCTCCGGTACCTCATGCGAAAACCGAGCGGATCCAGGTGGCGAAAAGGAAATATTTTCGGGAATCGCTCGTGCTCACCAATCGGACCGCCGGATGGCGGAATGATGCGTGGCCAGTCGGGAATCCTCAGGATTCCCGACTGGCCCTCGTACTGACATGGTGTCCGTTCAGGTCGATTGCTCGTTTGCATCCGCCCCGCTTCAGCGCCGGGGTGGTCGAGCAGTTGGTTTCAGGTATCGAATCGGAATCAACAGATCGAGTGGGATCGGGGCGGTCGCCCACTTCGGAGGGGGGATGGTCCCCTTGAAGTAAGGAATGCGAGGCTCATCCGAATCGGTGGATCCCGCGGCATCGATCAGGCCGCCCTGACCCGTGTGCAGATACCGAACGACTCCTTTCTTGCGACGTCCATCGGCGGCATTCACCGGTACCGTCAGCATGGCACCGAACAGAAGAAGCGGCGGGATGAGCATGGTCGGAGAAAGAGATCGGAGTCGCGGCCGACCGAACAGGCGTGAGTAGAGGCTGGTCATCGATATCTCCTTTCCTCAATTGGTGGTGTCGAAGATGTGGGCGGCATCGAGAATCCGCCAGCCCACTTCGCGAAATCCGGGGAATCGGCCCATGGTTCCGCTGATGGTTCGAATCTCCTCCTCGTCGAGGAACCAGTCAGGCTGCATGCCCGTCAGATCCGCGATCCGTTGTCGACGGAAGTTCTCCAGCGTGAAGGCACGTTCCCGAAGGGCCCAGTTGCCGAGCACGTTCGCGATTTCCGTGGCCTTGTTCGTGAGGATCGCCATGGGACGATGCATCGTGGTCTGGTCCAGATGGCGCAGGGCGATGTTGCAACCGAAGATCGACCACCAGCCCCATGATTCGAGAAGATCACCTGGCAACGATGCCGTCACCGGATCGATCACCCGCTCGATGCCGGCGAGGATCCGGTCGATCGCTTCCCGGGGCTCGACGACGCCCATCGCCACCTCGACCTCCAGCAGGCCACCGCGTGCGGGGTTCGCGACGCCTTCGTAGGCCGGGCTGGGGAAGTCCGCAGCGAGATCGAGATGAAGTTCGATGGATCGACGAAGGTGATCCGAGGATTCTCGAGCGATCTTCGATCGGTCGGTGGTGTCGTCGTCGAGCTGGCGACGCGCCACGTTGCCTCGAACGTAATGGGCGAGTGCGAGCGCGACCCTGGTGGCTTCGCCTCGATTCGGGACCTGATCGAGGCGTTCGATGAGATCCCTGGCGACGGTCTTCGCTTCCAGAAGGTGCCAGAGGGTGTAATGCGCGTTGGCGAGATTCGCCTGGAGCATCGACTGCACGTCGTTGTCGCGGCATCCCACGGAGAGCCCTTCCTGGCAGGATTCAAGGGCCCTTGGATATCGCCCCAGCCCGTCCCATGCACCGACCTCTCGATTGCAGGTGATGGCGTGTTCCCTCGGGGTCTCGGCCACCAACCGCATTCGCCGGGCGATCTGGAGCATGTCCTGGTATCGCCCGGCTTCGTGTGCCTTCAGGGATTCGAGCCCGAGCTCGCGGAAAGGACATGTTTCGATCCGGCTTGACGCCTCCTGGTCGCTCCAGACGCTTTCTGCGACGTCGCCGACGTTCCAATCGAGGGCATCCGCGAGTCCGACCAGAAGATCCAGCTTGGGATTTCCGCTTTCTGGAACGATCTTCGACGGATCGCGGCCCAGCACTCGGGAGAGTTCGGTGCGCGACCATCCTCGATACATCCGCGCCAGATCGACGAATCGACTGAGTTTCAGCCTCTGTGAGTCCGACTTCGCCATGTCTTTGATTTCCTTTCGCGTCTCTCGGCCCCTTGCCGACGACGAAATCGCGTTCCCCCGTTGAAGCGAGTGGGTGTCGACCATTTGGGAAAGGGGCCTGAATCGCCCATCCATTCGGGGATTCACGACTTTCTTCGGATTCCACCTCGGAATTTGATCACGCGCTCCCTGGAATGCCCGTCTGCAGTGCCGTCAGCCGGGATTGCTCCCACCCCGAGGTGGAGCGACAATCCGCGAATGCGTGACGCATCGCTCGAGATTCCGATCGATGATCCCCGGACCGCGGTCCTCGCGGCCAGGTTCGCGAATCGACTGGAGATCTGCCGGGCGCTCGACCGAGATGGACTGACCCCGTCCGTGGAGGCGGTCGCCGGCATCCGCCGATCGATCGAGGCGGCGGGGTGTCCCACCCCTGAACTCACGGTGCTCTTTCAGGAGACGGCACCGCCGCTGGACCGCCGGCGTTGCGGGTCGGAGGTTTTTCGAGTCGACGCGGCCGGACGACGTCGGCTCCACGATCTCCTGCCGGGATACGCCGCGCAAGGCGTCTCCGCGATCGTGATCGGCTTCCTCGGCGCCGACGGCGAGATCGATGTCGGGCGCTGTGCCGAGGCGGTCGAAGCGCATCGCGAGCACGGCCTTGAGACGGCCTTTCATCGGGCGTTCGACTTCACCCCGGATCCGGAAGCGTCTCTGGGCCGGCTTTCGGGGGCGGGCGTGGTTCGAACGCTGTCGGCGGGGGGGTCGGGCTTCCACACGGATGGGCACTCGGATGCATCCCGGTGCGAGCGGCTCGAGTCGCTGGCGGCGATCGGAAGGCGGCTCGATCCACCCGTCGCGGTCGTTCCATGCGGCGGCGTCCGCGCCCACAACGGCGAGCGTTTTCTGGCGGCGACGGGGCATCTGCATGCGAGTTGTCGGGTTGCTTCGAACGACGGTGACGGCGTGGTGCTCGACGAGGTCGAGGCTGAACGTCTTCGTGGGATGATCGACGTGGTGCGTTCCACCTGACGACCGTCGTCGCGGTCCGCTACCCTTGGCAGCGAATGACGGTTCTCGCCACCAACCTGTGCGGTGTTCCGCTTCGAAATCCGTTGATCGCGGCCTCCGGCACGGCGGGATACGGGCCCGAGATCGCCGATGTCGTGCCGGCGACGCGATTCGGAGCGATCACCACCAAGTCCATCACCCCCGAGTCGAGGGCGGGGAATCCGCCCTGGCGGGTCACCGACCTTCCGGCGGGGATGTTGAACGCGATCGGTCTGGCGAACCTCGGACTCGAACGATTCGTGGGCGAGGTCCTGCCCCGGCTCGACGCACTCGACACCGTGATGATCGGTTCGATCGCGGGCCACCGGATCGAGGACTATGTCGAGGTCGCGGCCGCCTTCGGCGGCGCGGCTGCCGAGGTGCTGCGAATCGTGGAGCTGAACGTCTCATGTCCGAATACCGCCACCGGGCGTCTGCTGGGATCGGATCCCGACGATCTCGCGACGCTGGTCGCCGCGGCCCGGGAAGCGCTCGGTTCCAAGCCGATGCTGGTCAAGCTGTCGCCGGGGGAGTCCGATGTCGTGGGTCTCGCGGTCGCCGCGGTCCGGGCCGGCGCCGACGGGCTGACCGTTGCGAACACCTATCCCGCCATGTCGATCGACCCGGAGACCCGGCGAAGCCGGATCGGTCGCGCAGCGGGCGGGATGTCGGGGCCGGCCGTGCATCCGATCGCGGTGAAGCTCGTCCACGACGTCCGGGCGCGACTCGCGACCGAAGGATTGCTCGTCCCGATCATCGGCCTCGGCGGCGTGCAGTCGTGGTCGGACGCCGCGGAGTTCGTGCTCGCGGGTGCGACCGGGGTCGGTATCGGGACCGGTCTCTTCGTCGATCCTGGAGCACCGAAACGCGTCGTGCATGGACTCGAAGGATGGGTTCGTCGGCAGGGTGTCGAGACGATCGACGGCCTGGTGGGTGAATACGAATCGTGAGCGGGAGGTCGGGATGAGTCCGAGGGAGCGATCGCGATTCGACGAGCTGGTCGACGAGGTGGTCGAGGCGCTTCCGAGTCAGATGCGGGACCTGCTTGATGAAAAACCGGTGTTCGTCGAGGATCGGCCGAGCAACGACGTGCTGGCCGAAATGGGACTCGACCCCTCGGAAGCCGATGAGATCTGCGGCTTGCACACCGGTCCCATGGCGACGGAGCGATCGGTCGACGCCCACCCGGAAGTGGTGGAAGCGATTCATCTCTACCGCGAGGGGATCGTGGCCTGCTCGGGCGGATGGTCGCCGTGGCGGGAGTCGGACGAGGACGGAGGAATGATCGAGGGGGGTGGCGTTGATCTGATCCGGGAGGAGATCCGGATCACGCTGCTGCATGAACTCGGCCACCATTTCGGGCTCGATGAAGATGATCTCGAAGGCCTCGGATTCGCCTGACCGTGTCCGGCGTCATCCGGGTCCGCGGGCGCCGTCTTCGCATCCATGCCTCAAGGCCTCAAAGCCTCGAAGCCTCAAAGCCTCGACGGGTCTGGAAGCCTCGAAGCGTCGGGAAGCGATCAGACTTCGGCTTCGGCGGGCTCGAGGTAGAGGATCCGATCGCAGTTCGGACACTGCTGGATGCCGGTGTCGTTCGAATGGAGATTCACGACGAGGTGATAGGGGAGCGTGACATGGCATGCGCCGCAGGTGTAGTCGCGATCCTTCTTGCTCAGTTCGATGACGGGGGCGAGGGTCTCGCCGTCGTTGGTCTCCGCGACCTCTTCGAAGATCTTCAGCACCGCGTCGGGCATCCGCGCCGCGGCGGTGGTCCGCTCGACCTCGAGTTCGTCGACCCGTTCGCCCACCGCGTTGGCGCATTCCGCGTGTTCGGTGCGGGCGGCTTCGCAGAGTCTGGTCTGGTTCGAGACCGACTCCTCCATCGCGTTCGCCTCGGCCTCCGCACGCTCGATCTTCTCCATCTCGCCGAGCTGGGTCGTCTCGATCTCGTCGCGCAGCGCCTCCAGCGACTTCATCTCCGCGAGGATGGCGCGGTACTGCTTGTCGTTGGTCGACGCATTGAGTTCGCTTCGAAGCTTCTCGATCCGATCCTTGAAGTCGGACGACTCGCCTTCGAGGTTCGCGAGCTGGGCCTGCAACTGCCGGAGCTGGGAGGCCTTCTCGTCGTGTTCCGCGGTGAGCTTCTGCAACTTCCGGGTCCGAGCCGCGAGCAGTTCGCTCGCATTTTCGACCCGCGTTCGCAGGCCTCTCAGCTGACTGTCCACCCGGTACAACGACATGAGATCTTCGGTAAGGGTCATCTGAGAGATGGTAGCACCCCTCGGCGGGCCATTCCGGCGTTTTCCGGGCGGTGGGAAACCGGTCGGGCCCTGAGGTCAGCCGCCGGTGCCCAGCCGAAGGACGATCCAGGCGACCGGGCCGGCGACGAGCGGGGAATCGAGGACGTCGAGGACGCCTCCCATTCCCGGGAGCACCGATCCACTGTCCTTCGCACCGGCCGCCCGTTTCAGGAGGCTTTCGAGCAGGTCGCCACCCGCGCCGACGAGGGCCAGCACGATTCCGCCGATGATTCCCGCCAGAAGGCCCAATTCGGCTTCGGGGGGGCGACCTTTGGAGAGCATCGCCACGCCGGCACCGACGAGGGCGGCGAAGGCGAGCCCGCCCAGGCCCCCTTCGATCGTCTTCTTGGGGCTGAGCCATTCGATCATCTTCCGACGCCCGAAACACATGCCGGTGAAGTAGGCGCCGATGTCACCCGCCTTCACCACGAGCACGAGGCCCGCCACGAGCCAGGCGCCGTGAACTTCGATCGCGAGCAGCCAGAACACCGGGAGCAGGCCGGTCCAGATGGCGACCCCGGCGATCGCGGCAGCGCCGACGAACGCGCCCGGAATGATCCGGCTCGACGCGAGTCCGATCATCGCCACGCCGAATCCGACGACCGGCCCGATCATCGCCACGCCGATCGCGAGGGTCGGGTCGGTGATTCTCGACGCCGCGAAGCCGGCGAAGTACATCGCCAGCGCGGCGAAGATCGCGAGGGAATCGGGGCATCGCGTCCCGCATTCGCGGACCAGGGTGGCGGCCTCCCGCGCCGCGAGCGGAATCAGCATCGCGAAGGCGACGGCGAAGACGGTGCCGGAGCGGGCGCCTGCGATGCCTGCGGCATCGAGCCAGACCAGCAGGATGAGGACGCCGATCAGGATCGGGCCGGTGATCAATCGCTGTCGAAGCATTTGGTTCCTCGCGGGGACCTTCGATCGGTTCGGGCCGCCGTCGCTTCAGTACCGGGGGACACCCGCGTCGATCTCGATGGACCATCGGTCGATGCCGCCGGCGAGTGATCGGGCATCGGTGAATCCCTGCTCGCGGAGGAAGGCGACGACCTGAAGACTGCGCATTCCATGGTGGCAGAGCACGACGACGAGATCGTCCGCGTGATCCTCCAACTCCGGCAGCCGCGACTTGATCTCGCCCATGGGCACATGTCGGGTGCGATCGATCGAGGCGGTCTCGACCTCCGCGGTTTCACGGCAGTCGATGACGAGTGGTGATTCACCGTCGGTGCGGAGCGTCTGCAGCTCGTCGGGGGCGATCTCCCACGGGTGATTGGCGGTCATTCGGTGGTCTCCGGTGCGGTTTCGGCATCCGCGGGGCGATCGAAGACCGGACGGATCGTCCAGCCGCCGACATCGTCGGTCGTGGTCGGGGACGGATCACCGACTGCTTCGGTTTCGGCGGTGACCTCGATCTTCGCGATCTCACCGTCGTCATCGTCGGCCTCGGGACGAACGTCGGCGCCGGGAAGCAGAATCCAGTCGCCGTACGGCTCGATCACCGTCGAATCCGGCGGCGTGCCGAACATCCGGAACGGGGCCGCGACGAGATCGAAGGCGGCGACGAACGGATCCGCAAGGGCGGACCAGCGGACGCTTCCGCGATCCGTCTCGGTGGACATCGCGGTGTCGATCGTCGGGAAGGCGCCGGTCTGGTTCAGGCGACCGACCCCGCCGTGGTCGCGGACGACCGGGGTGGCGTAGGTCGGGTTGCACGGCACGGACGCCATCGGAACATCGAAGCGGATCGGCCGCCAGTCGCTTCGGTCGAAGCCTCGATCGAGCGATGTCTGCCACTGACCTTCGAATGCGCTCGTCGTCGTCGTGTCGGAGCGGGTGCGAGGGGGCGCAGAGGGTGCGGCGCAGCCGCCGAGCGTGATGCAGGCGGCGAGGCCGGCGAGGGTGGCTCGGGTGGTCGATTGGTGGCGCTGGTTCATGTTCATGATGATGTTCAGGCCGTTCCCGGAGGTCATCGTGGTCACGGGGTTCGCTGGGTTCACGGGGTTCATGAGGCGTCCTCGGGCGTCCAATCCTCGTCGAGCGGGGCGTCGTCGACACCGCATGCTCGGAGGGCTGATCGGATCGTATCGGCGTCGAATCCACGGCGGGCGAGTTTGGCGGCGGCGCGGCGAATCGTGGCGGGGTCCTCGATCCGCCCCGATCGTTCGAGTCGGTGGAAGGCGGTGATGGCCGCCCCGAGCTCCGCTGAGACGGTCTCGGTCGCCGCGTCGAGTTCGCCGTCGGGGGTGGCAGACGGGGTGGCGGTCTCGAATCCCGCCTCGATGTTCGGGACGACGAGACCTGCCGCCTCCAGACGCCGTCGGCATTCGGCATCACTTCGACCTGCCCGCCGCCATTCCGCGATCCTCGTCGCCGCGAAGCCGGCATCATCGAGCCAGCCGTCCTCGAGCAGTTCCTCGATCACCACACGCACGACGTTCGCCGTGAAACTTCGCCGCTCGAGTTTCCGGGCGAGTTCCTCGGAGGCGTGGGCGCGAGCCGCCAGCAGATCGAGGGCCAGGGCGCGGGCGGCGCGGACGTGGATCGACCGGATCGCCGCCACCACCCGCGGATCGTCGGCGGAAAGTCCCTCGACGATCTCGTCCGGGTCGATCTCCGATCGCGGCAGGGTGCCCGCGACCGTTCCGCCGATCTCCAGCGTGAGGAGGCCGGGGTGATCGGGATGGGCCCGGATCGCAGTGACCCGGGCCGCGTCCGAACTCGGCGGCTCGGGTTCGGGCGCGGAATCGGGTCGTCCGTCCCGGGGTCGGGGCCGACTCATCCGTCGAGTTCCATTCGAAGGGCTTCGAGTTCCGACTGTGCGTGTGCATCGCCGCCTCGTCGCGCCGCTTCGAGCCCCGCGTCCACCGTCTTCAACGCCTCCTCCATGCGATCAAGGGACTCGAGGGAGCGTGCCTTGTGGAAATGCAGATAGCCGTCGTCGGGATCCGCGGTGATCGCCCGGTCGTACCAACCGAGGGCCACATCGTGTTCGCCGGCCTTGGCGTGCTCCTGCGCGATGCCGTAGAGGCAGAAGGCATCGCCGGGTTCAGCGTCCAGCATCTTGAGCAGGCGGTTGAGTCGGTCGGATTCGGGCATGGCGTGATTGTCCGTCGGATCGTCGCCGAGGACAAGTGGCTTCGGGTCGTCCTTCGAGCTGGAAACGGCTACGCTCCGGACATGACCGCATCCACCGACCCCCATGTCAGGCAGCGACCCTCCGCTTCGGCCATGGTCTCGCTCGTGATCGCCTCCTGTCTGGCCCTCGCCGGTTGTGACGATGGATATTCCGCCCGTCAGACGATCGATCTTCGTCCGCGAGTCCTCGAGGTCCAGGATCACCACGGTGGAACCCGGCGGGTCACCGTCATCAACGGTGAGCAGTGGTACCAGTCCTTCGGTCCGGTGATCGAGATCATCGACGCCGAGGACGGCCTTCGGATCAGCACGATCGAGCTCGGTCCGTTCGGCACGATCCCGTCGATCAGCGACATGGTGCTCGCCGCGGACGGTGCGCTGTACGTGGCCTACGCCAACGATCGCGTCGTCCGGTTCGATCTTTCGAATGCACGCCGGCCCACGGAGGATCGGACGTGGACCCGCGCCGATCTCGGCGTTCGACCGATCCACCTCTCCGCCGCGGGGGGCACGGTCTGGGTCTCCGGCCGGGAGGGACTCGCCCGATTGGACGAGCCCGGGGTCGTCCGACTGGGGAACCTCGCGGATCCACCCTCGTTCGGACACGTGGTCGAGATGCCGGCGGGCCCGGTGATCACCAATCGGCGGCAGGTGCTCGCGGTCGAAGATGGTCGGTACCTCGGGGCGGCCTCGGATCTTCGCTCGGTGCCGCCCGCATTGTCCGCGCGGCTCGGCAAGCAGGTCATGGTCTTCGTGCTTCGCGGGGCGGCCGCGAACACCGTGGGTCTGATGGGACCGGACTTCAGGCAGCTCGATTCGGAGACCTTCGGCGACACGGTCTGGATGGCACGGATCGTGGGCGATCGGCTTTGGGCGGTCTGCGAGGACGAGTTGATCACGTGGCGGATCGACGACGCCGGGCGGATGGTCGAGCCGCAGTTCATCCCGGTGAAGGGGGCGCGGGACATCGGACTGCTTCGGCCGAACTACTACGCGGTCGCCGGAACCTTCGGTCGTGCCATCTACCGGTACAAGGCCGACTCGGGTGGCGCCGCCGACGAGTTCCTCGCCGTGGAACGAACCCCCGGTCGAGTGGTCCAGGCGATCACCGACGGCCGCCGGGTGCTGGCGGGAAGCGAGGAGGGCAACTGGCTCTATCGCATCGGGGGCCGGATGGAACTCTCGGACAAGGATCTCCAGAGCAACACCGCGGGGTCGAGGAGGGTGACGCTGAGCTGGGGTGAGGCGGCGATCGGTGACGATCGGAAGTCGCTTTCGATCACGCCGCTCGAAGGTTCCGATTTTCAATGGTCGCCGCCCAACGAAGGGCGCATCTACACCCTCGAGACCGCGGACGAACGGGTCTGGGTCGGGCACGACGAAGGCGTCGACGTCTTCGAGTATCGAGATGCGGCAGTCCGTCCGACCGGATCCATCCTGATGGAGGGGCCCGTCGCCTGGCTGTTTCGTCCGCGGGTGGGCAACGAGGTCGCCTACGTGAGTGCGTTCGGGGGAATCGGCACCGCGGAGGCGGTTCCGGATCCCGAGGCCGACTCGGCCCTGGTCCAGCGGGTCCGACCCGAGGAGGCGGAGGAGGCCGAGGAATCGATGCGCGAGGCGGGCGGCCTCCCCCAGCCGTCGAAGCCCTGATCCGGGCCGGTCAGTCGGCGACGGCGTTCGCGCAGTAGCGACGGCAGATCGCGTCGTCGGCACAACTGCCGCCGCGGGCCTTGCACACCTTTCTTCCGTGGAAGATGAAGAGGTGGCTGAGCAGGCACCAGGAGGGCCGCGGGAAGAGCGCCATCAGGTGTGGTTCGATCCGCTTGGGATCGGTCTCCGTCGTCAAGTCGAATCGCTGCGAGATGCGCCCCACGTGCGTGTCGACGACGACGCCGACGTTGATGGCGAAGGCATTGCCGAGCACGACGTTCGCGGTCTTTCGCGCGACACCGGGGAGCGCGAGCAGCGATTCCATGTCGTCGGGTACGGCGCCGCCGTGCCGCTCCATCAGCATGGTCATCGCGCCGTGGACGCTCTTGGACTTGTTGCGCCAGAAGTTCAGGGTGCGGAGGTGGGGGGCGATCTTCTCGGGTGAGGCCGCGGCGAAGTCCGCCGGGGTCGGGAAGGCGGCGAAGAGTCCCGGGGTGGCCTTGTTGACGCCGACGTCGGTCGCCTGCGCGCTGAGGATCGTGGCGACCAGGAGCTCGTGCGGCGTGGTCGCGTCGAGTTCGCAGTGGGCGTCGGGATATCGCTTCCGCAGGGCGGCGAGGATCCGGGAGGCGCGGCGGACGTCCGCTTCGCCGCGTTCCGGCAGATCGAAGCCGGACTTGCCCCGTGGGCCGCCGACCGGTGGAGGTGTTCTCATCTCGAAACCTTTCGGGGCGGCGTGGAACCCACCCCGCTCGTCACGATGGTGAGCAGGACGGCCCCGACGATCAGGGACATGCCGCGTTCCGCGGACCGGTGTGCGGGATCGAAGGCGGCATAGGCCGCGGTCGCCGCGTCCCGGTCGCCTTCCAGGACCGCCGCACGCCAGCTTTCGAGGCTCGATTCGACCGAGGGCAGGATGCCGAAGAGATACCACGACAGGGCGGCGGTGGACAGGAGCATCGTGGTGGTGGCGGATCGTCGGGCGAACGACTTCGGACGCCCGACCGGGGCTCCTCGACGCAGGGCGAGGAGCGCGACCCCGATCACCGCACAGCCCAGTTGCACCCGGGCGGACATCTGGAAGACCGGATGGGTGACGTAGCCGGCGATGAAGCGACCTGCACCTTCGGTGTCGTCTCCGAAGAACGGTTCGATCTGGTCCGTCGTGACCTCCATCGCGATGAGGTTGGTGAAGGCGCTCATGGCGGTGGCGGCCGGCGCGACGATCGCCGCCATCCAGGCGACCAGCGTCAGCCACCAGATCACGGTCGCGAGCGTCATCATCATTCCGGGTGGCTTCAAGGGTTTTCTCCATGCTCGTGGCCGGGGGATTCGATCGGCGTGGCGGCGTCGGACCAGGTCGTGGTCTCGGTCCAGCGTTCCCGTTTCCAGATCGGAGTCTCGCGCTTCAATCGATCGATCGCCTCGCGGCATCCCCCGAACGCCGCGTCCCGATGACCCGCGATCGCGACGATTTCGACGCTGGTCTCGCCGATCGCCACCGGTCCCGAGGCGTGGCGGATCGACAACGCGGTCAGACCGAAGGTCGTCACGACGTCCGTGGCGATGGTGCGAAGACTCTGGAGTGCCAGGGTGGGGTGCGACTCGTAGTCGAGTGCGAGAAGGGCGCCGTGTTCGGGATGGAGCTCCGGTCGGGTCCGCCCACGGAACACGCATTCCCCGCCGATCGCCTCCTCTTCCCGCTGAAAGGTCGCGGGATCGCTCGGGACGAGACCGCCGGGTTCGATGGCGACGTCGATGCGGTCCTGCGGTCGCGAAGGCTCGGAATCGGGAGCGGATCCGTTCATTCCGGAATCCTAGACGACCCACCGCGATATCGTGGGGAGATGTCCGGTACCGACGATTCCCGCGCCAGATTGGGACTGACCCTCGCACCACTCGCCGCGGATCCCCGCGCCGGTCTCCGGGTGGTCGCCGGTTTGAGCGTTCCGGGCGTGCAGATCTCCGCCGGCCAGACGGGTACCCGCCCCCGGGAACTGGACGGATCCGGACGGCGTGATCTCGTCGTCGCGGTGCGGCGTCTCGAACTCGAGGTGGTGGGCGTCGATGCCTGGCTGGATCCGGCCACGCTGCTCGATCCGGAGCGGGTCGACGCCGCGGTGTCGGCGACCCTCGAGGCGGTCGAGCTGGCGCACGATCTCGGCCGGGTTCCGGTTTCCATGCGGCTTCCGGAGGAAGGTGGGGAATCCGCGATCGAGGCGATGCTCGCCCGCGCATCCAGACTCGGGGTCCGGATCGTCGATCACGGCGTGCCGCCTCGTGGTCGCAGCGTGCGCACGTTGAAAGCCGGACCAGAACCCGGCGGCCTGCTCCTTCCCGATCCGGTGGAGACGTCCGTGCAGCCCTCGAATCCGGCGCGGTCCCGGGCGATCGACGGTCTCGGGATCGGCATCGATCCGCCGGCCTGGTTGGTCGGCGGACTCGATTGCATCGACGCCGCGGCTCGCGGGGTGTCGGCGCTTCGGCTCGCGGACCTTTCCCGTGACGGCATGCGGATCCCGGTCGGCGATCCGGATGGCCGCATCGACGGCGTCGGCCTCGTCGTGACCGCGCGGACCGGCGGATTCGAGGGGATGCCGGTGATCGATGCCCGCCGATGGCCTGATCCCGTCCTCGGCGTCAGCCGAACGCTCGCGACGCTTTCGGCCGTCTGAATCGATTCGGTGCGTTCAACGCCGGACTTCGTGGATCGCGTGCCGCAGGAGCGGGATCACGAGTTCGCTCGTGGCGGTCTCGACCGCGTGCACGGAACCCGGCATCGAGAAGACGAGCAGTCCGCCACCGGCATCGCGGCGCACCACGCCGGCGGTCGCCCGGCTCAGCAGACCGGCCACCCCGATCGCTTCGACGCTCAGCGCGCGAAACCGCTCGCCGTAGCCGTCGAGCTCGACGTCGAGCAGATCGCGAACGACTTCAACGGTTCCATCGCGGGGTGCGATGCCGGTTCCGCCGGTGATGGCGATCGCATCGATCTTCGGGTCGGCGAGGGCCGCCTTGATCGCGGACCGGACCCGATCGGGATCGTCGGGGACGAGGTCGCGGTGGACCACGGCGAGCCCGTCCGCCCGCAGGAGTGCCTCGAGTCGGTCTCCACCGCGATCCGTCGACCGGGTCCGAGTGTCGCTCACGGTGAGTGCGTGAAGTCGCGGCGGGTCGGATTCGGCGCGGCGATTCGCGGCTGATTCGTGGCTTTCAACGCTCATCGGGATCTGATCCACGGAAAAGGGGATGAGGGCACGAGATGTTCGGTCGACGGGGTCGCAGGGGGATCTCGGGCGTGCAGACGATCGAGCTCCAAGGTAGCGTGCGCTCGACACATGAGCATCATCGGGCACGGTATCGACCTCGTGGAAATCGACCGCATCGAACGGATGCGGGCCGATCATGGTCCTACGTTCCTCGATCGTTGTTTCACCGCCGGGGAACAGGCCTATGCGGAGTCGGCACCCCGGGTGCGGGCGGAACGATACGCGGCCCGATTCGCGGCGAAGGAGGCGATTCTCAAGGCGTTCGGCACCGGCCTTCGCGAGGGGATCTCCTGGACGGACATGGATGTGGTTCGCAACGACCTCGGAGCGCCGTCGATCGTTCTGACCGGCGAAGCCGCCGATTTCGCGGCGACGCTGGGGATCACATCCTGGCGGATTTCGATCTCGCACACCGCCGAGCTCGCGATCGCCAGCGTCATCGCGGTCGGCGACGAGCCGCAGGGATGACCCACTCATGATGAAGCGAAGCGGGCCGACCCTCTACGAAGCCATGTCCCAGTCTCCGGCCACGCCGCGGGTGACGCCCGGCCGCCGGACCCGGAATCCTGAATCGGAGCGACCCGCCGCCGCCACGTTGCTGACCCCGGGTCGATCGATCCGGCTGCCGGTCGGGTTCGCTTGGGTGGGCGTCGTGCTCGTCGCTGGATTGATGATCGGCGCCTATCTGCTGGGCTTCAGTCGAGGCGAAATCGCCGCGGAGGCGTCCGCAGCCACCGCCGATGCCGCTCGATTCGAGGCGGCCCAGGAGGCCGGACGGGTCCGAGAGCCCGTTTCATCCCCTCCGAGGGCACCCCAAGGGTCGGTCGGCGCTGCTGATCCGCGAATTCCGGGAATGAACTACTGGGTCGTGATGCGGCCGCGGCAGGATCGAGCGGAGGAGGTCGCCGGCTTCATCCGGGGGCGGGGCCTTGACGCGATCGTCGTCAAGAGCGACACTGGAGGACTTCCCAAAGTCATCGTCCTTCCGGGTTTTCGCCCGGGGGAACGGTCGACGCCCGCAGTCGAGTCTTTGATGAACGACCTCAAGCGGATCGGCCGGGAGTTCGGGAAGGCCTCGGGTCGCACCAGCGACAATTTCGACAGTCTGTACCCCGAAACGTTCCGGCCTCCGGCCGGCTGAACAAAGTCCACCGACCACCTCGGTCCCAGCCTCGAGACGAACCATGAGCCTTCACAGCAGCCTCAAGACCAAGTCGGGTGCCCTCAACCAGCATCGAAACGTCCTGACCCGCGCCGAGCGGATCGAGAAGCTGCAGGGCAAGAACAAGTTCGTCCAAGGTGAGAGCTCCCCGCTCGGCATCCCGAAGGTTCGGAGCATCAAGGTGGCCGCCGCCAAGAAGAAGCCGGCCAAGGGGCCGGATGCGGCGAGCGAGAGCAGCGACGACTGAGTCGCTTCGCGGCCGGGCGCCGCCACGGTCACTCGTCGGTCCTGAATTCGATCATTCGAACCCCGCGGTGGCATGCCGCGGGGTTCTTCATCGACCGAGCGGACGATTCCGCCGGATGGAAGCCCGATCTTGTCAAACCACGATCCCGTCGTCGATCCCACTTCCCGCCTCAGCCGCCGCACGCTCGCGATGGACGCCTCCGGCATCCGCCGTGCGTTCGAACTCGGGGCGACGCTCGAAAACCCGATCAATCTTTCGATCGGCCAGCCCGACTTCCCGGTTCCCGACGCCATGAAGTCGGCGGCGATCGACGCCATCCAGGAGGATCGAAACGGCTACACGGTGACCCAGGGCATCCCCGCCCTGCATGAGTCCATCCGACGCCATCTCGCGCATGATCTCGGATGGTCCCGGGATGGCGACGGGTATTCGACGGTCGTCACCAGTGGCACGAGCGGGGGGCTTCTCCTCGCGAGCCTGGCGCTGCTCGACGAGGGCGACGAAGCGATCATGCCGGACCCCTGGTTCGTGCTCTATCCGCAGCTCGGGCATCTGACCGGCGCCACGATGGTGGCGTGCGACACCTACCCCGATTTCCGGATGACGGCCGCCCGCGTCGAACCGTTGATCTCGGATCGAACGAAATTCGTTCTGGTCAACAGTCCTGGAAATCCATCCGGCGTCGTGCTCACGGACGACGAGATGCGTGATCTCGCCGCGCTCTGTCGAGACCGCGGGGTCCAGTTGGTGACGGACGAGATCTACGACGAATTCGTGTTCGCCGATTCGATGCGACCGGACGGGACCTGTCCGTCGCCGGCCCGGTTCGATCATCAGGCACTGGTGATTCGAGGCTTCGGCAAGACCTACGGCTGCACGGGCTGGCGGCTCGGCTACGCCGCGGGGCCGACCTGGCTCGTCGAGCAGATGCGGAAGCTGCAGCAGTTCACCTACGTCTGCGCCCCCAGTCCCCTGCAGTGGGGCGTGATCGAGGCGTTCGACATCGACAACACGGCGCAGGTTGCCCGTTATGCGGAACGTTGCCAATTGGTGATGGAAGCGCTCTCCCCCCACGTGGACGTGGTGCGACCGGGTGGTGCGTTCTACGCGTTCTTCGAAGTTCCGCCGGCGTTGGGCATGACCGCCACCGAATTCATGGAGCGTGCGGTCGAGCGTCGGGTGCTGCTCGTTCCCGGCGGAGTCTTCTCGGGCCGGGACACCCACGTACGGCTGAGCTTCGCCGTCGACGAGAATGTGCTTCGGGAGGGACTCGCCATCCTCGTCGATCTGCTTCGGGGCGGCTGAGTACGAGGAAGTCCGCCGCAAAAAGCGACGCAGGCCGGAGGCGTCGCCTCCGACCTGCGTGCGTTGCTCGTGCGCGGTGATCAGTCGATCACTTGCCGATGTCCTTGGCGGCTTCGCCGGAGACGTTGGTCATACCGCTTTCGCCGTCCTGGCCGGGCATCGCATCGGGGTCGATCTTCACCTGGTTGGCGGGCTGCTTGCGAGGCGTGACTTCGACGACCTCGTCGCCACCATCACAGCCGAGCAGGCCGACGGTGAGGGTGGAGGCGGCGAGCAGGAGCGTGCAGCGAAGCATGGTGTTCATGTGATATCCCTCGTTGAAATGGGAGGAGTCGGGGACGACTCCGAATCAAATGGAATCTGGAGACGTCGAACTCGACGCCCCGACCGGCACCCTCGCGCCAGATCTCCATATTGGATCCGATCCACCCTACGGCGGTCAAGGCCGATCAGATGCGGACATCGGACCAAATTCGAGCATCCGGCCGCGGGGGGCGAGTCGACGCCACTGCGTGTGGTACGCCCGGTCATTGTCCGCGACCTCGACTTGAACCCCTTTCAGGGCCTTGGGGCGGACTTCCGGAAGGCGAATCCGGTAGGTCCGTCGGATCGGATCAGGGGCGGCTTCGCCGGAATCGATCCGTCGAACCGCCTCGGACCAGCCTTTCACGATCCCGCCGTCTGCATCGAATTCGAAGAGGCGGTCGGGATCGGCGGGTTCGAACAGGAACGACCGGGGGCCACCGGTCGTCCCCACGGTGATGACGACGAGATCGCCGTGTGGATTGCGACGAGCGCCGACCGTGGTCTCCGGCGGGGCATCGTCATCGGCGAACCGGTCGTCTGCGATCTCCAGCTCGATCACGACCTCCCCCGAATCGGCATCGGTGGATGTCGTCAGGAAACCGAGTGGTTCGAGCGTCTCGTACACCGAGTGGGCCCAGCCCGTGACGGGCCAGCGAGGGTGGCCGTCGCCCACGTCTGGATCCCGCCGGTCGATCGGAATTCGTCGGGGCAGTCGGAGCGGGACTCGCCGTGCCTGATCATCGGTGAAGGTGGCGGTCACCTGGAACTGCGGTGGCAGGGCGGGGGCGTCGACCTGCGGGGCGGTCACCGAGACCTCGAAGGTTCTTCGCTCGCCGGGATCGAGGGTGATCGAATCGGGAAGGTCGAGGGTGAAGGGCGTCTCCAGGTCGGTGAGGACGCGGTTCTCGAAGCGGACCGGCGTTCGACTGAGAAACTCGTGGCCCTCGACCAGCCATGGTTCGGCAGGCCCCGCGGGCGAGAAGGAGAAGGTGACCGGTCGATCGATGGGATTCCGGATGCCGATCTCGATCTCATCCTCGATCGCGCCCCGCCACGGATCGGCGACCGAGCCGTCGACGCTGACGACGTCGGAGCGACGCTTCAAGGCGTACGCCCGATCCTGATCGGCGCGGAGCACGAAGTCGTCCGGAAGCACCACGCCCACGGGAAGATGACGCAGGTGCACGTCATCGCCCGGTCCGAGATCGAGGAGGGTCAGGTGGTCGAACTGGCCGGTCAGGGGGTGCTGGTCGATGCCGCCGCCGCAGACGCCGAGGAGGTGGTACTCGATGCCGTCCCGGTCGGCATCACGGTGAAGGGCGTGGAAGTGACCGGCGACCACCGCGTCGACGCCGTGCTCGACGAGGAGCGGATGCACCCGGTCGTTCCAGTTCACGCCGCGTTGTCGCCAGAGCGGGCGATGCATGAGAAGCACGATCGGTTCCTCGCGGTCGGCGGCGGCGAGCACGCCCGCGAGCCACTGGATCTGCGCGTCGGAGATGTCGACGTCGCCACCGTCGAGGTTTTCGTCGCTGAAGAGCACGACCACCGTGCCGTGGTCGAGGCGGACCGCGTAGTGCAGCGGCCCGAAACGAGCTCGATAGCGATCGGCGAACCGATCATCGGACGCGTCTCGATCGCCGGAGATCACGTCGTGGTTTCCGGCGGTCGGCCAGAAATCCGCGTCGAGCGGATCGATGATGCGGAGGAAGTCGTCGACTTCCCGGTCGTAGTCGTCCAGGTCGCGCTTGTAGCCCTGGACGAGATCGCCGACGCAGAAGACCGCGTCGGGGCGGAGGAGGGCCAGATCCTGCACGGCACGCTGGAGCCGATCGAGTCCCCGATCATCACCCGTGGTGCGATCGGGGAGGATCGCGAGCAGCGTTCGATCCCGATCGGCCGACCCATCGACGAGTTGCCCGTCGCGGGCGCGGCCGGCATCGTCGAGTTCGAACCGGCCCGCCTCGAGCACGCGGTTGCGATCGAGGTCGGGCGGAACCGGAACCGGGTCGTCGCCGACGACTGGAGACGATGCGAGCGACAGGATCAGAGGCAGCAGAATCGAAGTCATGGAATCTCCTGCCGCGCATTGTGCAGGAATCCACCGATCGGCGAGTTCGAAATGGGCGTGGCGGGCGTCGTCCACGCACCGGTCGAGACCGGTTTGGCGGGTTTTCTGGAGGAGATCCGACCACCGGTGCGCGGCCTTCTCGGGGCCGGGCATCGGTCGTTCCGGGGCCCTGGAGTCTTCGTCGTTCGGACGAAAACGACATCGCCCCGTCGATCGCAAGCGATCGGGGGGCGAAGTCGCGGAGGGGAGAAAGACTGATGAAGGTCGGCCCGGCGACCGGATGGCCGAAGGACCTTTCCTAGGTTCGAATCTCGATCACGGAGGGTTCTTGGAAATCTCGACATTGAGTCGGATTCCGTGCCGGGTGAACGCGCCCCGTCCGAAGAATGGCGATGCCTCGCCGTTTCTCAGCCACCCTGTTCGATGGGCGTCGCATCCCCGTGGACGACGGTTTCGAGGATCTTCGCCCACCGCGGAGCGACGCGAGAGACGAGGGAATCGGCCGCCGCCGCCTTCGAGGCTTCGTCGAAGCCGCCCTCCCGAGCCTGCTCGATCGCGGTTCGCCAGGCCCCTGATTGTCGGGCCTCCGTCGCGGAGAGCACCACGGCGTCGGTCGACGGTCGGAGGTCCGTGCGGTCAAGGTCTTCGACCGCGACGGGTACCGCACCACCGTACATCGCCTGCCGCTCGATGCTCCGCACCGGCTGGCCCGATTCCGGTAGCAGCACGATGGCGGCGTCCGCCAGGAGGGCCCGAAGGCGGTCGGCATCGTCGAAGGCCGTCACGTTGGAGAGCAGCTCGCGTTGTCGAAGGTGCGACCAGATCCGGGCGTCCGAACGCTGGTCACCGAGTTCGACGGCCACGTGTTCGAGGCCGCCGGGGAGCCGATCCCGGCCCGCGAGGCCGTCGATCATCGCGGTCCAGGTCGCGACGTTCGCGACCGGCCCCAGGATCACACCGAGATTGCGCGGGCCGCTCGGGAGCGGTAGCGTTCGAGGCACCGGGACCGGGAGATGGGTGCACCGCTCATCGCCGAGGCGTCGGGCCGCGAGGATGCGGAGGCCGTCCGTCGCCGCGACCACGGTGATTCCCGAATTCCGGGGGACCGCTCGGAGTTCGGCGCGACTCCGTACTTCGACCACGAGCGGGCGTTCGAGTCGGCGGGCGAGCCGGCGCGCGAACCCGATGCCTCCGGTGCCGGCCGCGACCACCACGTCGAGCTGATCCATGCCTGCCTCGGTGAAGGCGTCGAGCGTCGCCTCGATCGCCCGTTCCCGCACCCAGAGGGGGAGTCGGATCGGAAGCGTGATGGTCGGGATCGGTGCGTCCCGGTCGTCGATCGCGTGATGCGGATCACCATCGAGCGCGAGCAGGGTGCGAATGCCCTCGGCGGCGAGACCGACCGCGAGCCGGGCGAACGCGGCGTGTTCGTGGTGAACCCGGGGTGCGTCGAGGATGAAGGCCGCACGGAGCGTCATGCCGGGTCGGCCTCGGCCGCGGTGCCGAAGGCATCCCGGATCGCCTGAGGAATCCGGAGCGGCCGCCGGGTTTCGAGGTTCACGAGGGCCCATCGCGTCGTCGCCTCGCAGATCACTCGGTCGTCGGCCGGTCGGAAGACGAGCGTCGCCCGCCGCACGGTGGTTCGGGTGGCGTCGACGATCCAGGTCGCCGCGAGGATCCGGTCTCCGGCGAACGCCTCGCCCCGGTAGTCGATCTCGTGCCGGGCCACGAACCACATCGTGCCCTCCCGGAGATGTCGGGCTCGCGTGAAGCCCGCCGCATCGGTCGCCATTTCCGCGAGCCGGTCGACCCATCGAACGTATTCGACGTTGTTCACGTGCGGAACGCCGTCGCTCACGCCGTCGGCGGGAACCGTCATCTCCGCCCAGAACGCGATTCCCGCGGGAACGGGCAGATCACCCGCCGGGGTTCCGGTGAACGGTCGGAATGGCACGGTGGGGAGGCTCATGATGGAAGTGGCGCTTCGGAATCGGGTTCGATGCTCCGGAGGTAGCCCCAGGAGTAGATTCCGGAGGCGTGCCCGTCGCTGAACGTGATCCTGATCGCGTAGTTGCCCACGGCTTCGATTCCCTCCGCCCGGAGCGGGCCGGTCTCGCCGCCCGAGGGCAGGACGGCCAGGGGATTCCGGTCGAGCTCCTTCCGCAGTTCCCGAGCGTCCGCGGAGGGGCTCATCCGGCGGAGCCAGGCCACCGGATAGAACACGGTCCGGCCCTCGGGCCATTCGATGGTGAGGCCTGCTGCTCGGTCCAGGTGCAGGTGTCGGGGGGGTGGATCCACGGCCATGCCGTGATGGTATGCGGAGACGTCCGCGGTGGCGGATCCGCGTCGGCCGTAGAATCCGGGGATGCACACCACCACCCCGAAGGCGACCGCCGGCGAACGGCTCGCGGCAAGACTCGAAGACGCCGCACCGGTCTGTGTCGGTCTCGATCCCGTGGCCACCCGGCTGCCGGGCGCGATCGATGGTTCCGACCCGTTGGAGGCGATCGAACGGTTCTCGAACGGGGTTCTGGACGCGGTGGTCGGGGTCGTCCCCTGCGTCAAGATCCAGGCGGCGTGTTTCGAGCGGTACGGTCACCTCGGGGTGGCGGCGATGGAACGGGTGATCACCCGAGCCCGTGACGCGGGATTCGTGGTGATCCTGGATGCGAAACGCGGCGACATCGGAATTTCGGCGACGCACTACGCGGCCGGGGCCGCGGCGACCGGTGCCGACTGGATCACGTTGAACGGCTACCTCGGGGAGGACGGCATCACGCCGTTTCTCGATGCGGGCCTCGGCGTCTTCGTCCTCGTGCGGACCTCGAATCCCTCGGGCGACGAGATCCAGGCGCCCGCGGTTGGTGACGGCACGGTCGCCGGGCTCGTCGCCGGCATGGTCGATCGGCTCGGTCGCGGCAACGGAGGAACCGGCCCGGTGTCGGTCGGCGCCGTGGTCGGCGCCACCAAGCCCGAGGCCGCCGCCGCGCTTCGGGCGAGCATGCCGGAGGCGCCGTTCCTGCTCCCGGGCTACGGCGCGCAGGGCGGGGGTGCGGACGGCGTCCGCGCCGCCCTCGACGCTCGCGGAGGTGGGGTGCTCGTCACGGCGAGCCGTTCGATCATCCACGCCTTCGTGGATCGGCAGGGTGACTGGAAGACCTCCGTCAATGCCGCGGCGGTCGAGTTCGCGGGTGCGATCCGCGGGATCGTGAACGACTCGACCGGGGGTTCGGACTGATGCTTCGATATCTCCCCATCCTGTTCCTGGTCATCCTGCTGGCCGGTCCCTTCCTGCTCGAACCGAAGGGCGAGGAGGTGGATCCGGATGCGCCGAGGCTCGTCATCGTCACCCCGCACAACGAGCAGATCCGCTGGGAATTCAAGCACGGATTCGAGAAGTGGTACGAGACGACGTTCGGCGCCCCGGTGCAGGTCGTCTGGAGCACCCCGGGCGGCACCAGCGAGATTCGAAAGCTCCTGATTTCCGAATATTCCGCGGCCCTCGACGGCGGAATCGAGCCCGGCGGCAACGCGGATCTTCTCTGGGGCGGTGGTAGCTACGAGTTCACGCAACTCTCGAAGCCGCTCCGCGTGAAGGTCGACGGCGAGGACCGCGAGACCACGGTGCTTTCGGAGGTCGATGTCACCGACGCCTGGCTCACCTCGATCTACGGTGACGGACGGATCGCCGATCAGCCGCTCTTCGATCCCGGGCATCGCTGGTTCGGGACCGCGGTCTCGAGCTTCGGCATCGTCTTCAATCGACACGTGCTCCAGCAGCTCGGGGTGGAGACGCCCGGCACCTGGCAGGATCTGACCGTTCCGGAGTACGAGGGCTGGATCACGATGGTCGATCCGGGGATGAGCGGATCGGTGACCACCGCCTTCGAGGCGATCCTCCAGCGACGCGGCTGGGACGACGGCTGGCGGATCCTGCGACGGCTCGCGGCCAACGCCCGGTCCTTCGCCGGCAGCAGCACCAAGGGGCCGATCGAGGTCGCCGCGGGGGAGACCGCGGCGGCGGTCTGCATCGATTTCTACGGGCGTTACGAGGCGCAGCGGACCAAGGACGCGGCGGTCCGCGCCGGGCTCGCCGGAGTCGATGCGGTCGGACGGGTCGGATACGTCGATCCTCCCGGTGAGACCGTCATCGACCCCGATCCCATCGCGGTGCTCACTGGAGCGCCGAATCGGGAACTCGCCCGACGGTTCATCGATTACGTGCTCAGCGAGGACGGACAGGCGCTCTGGCAGTTTCCGGTCACCGAGGCCGGCCGCGGCCCTCGTCAGTTCGAACTTCGGAGACTTCCGATCCGGCGATCGATGTACGACGCGGACTTCGATCGATTCGTCGACCGGGTCGACCCCTGGTCGATCGCGACGGCGGTCGAGAAACCCAACGGCGCGATGCGGGCGTTCATCGCGCCGCTGTTCCGTGCGATGGCGCTCGATCAGGCGGAGCTCCTTGAAACGGCCTGGCGGACCATCACCAGCCACCCCGCCTATCCGGCCGATCCGAAGGGGCTCGTCACCGCCGAGGATGTGGACGACCCCGAACTCCGGCGGATGCTCGTCGAGTTCGATTCGTTCCCGATGATTCCGGGACCGGGGGACACGTCCTACGACCTCGACGACCCCGCGGCCCTCGACGTCGTGAAGAAGGGCTGGCTGCGTCGGGGCTGGGCGGACGAGGGTCTCTGGCCTTCGGAGGGTGATCCCACGGAGATCCTTCGCCGCATCGCCCGGGCCCACTTTCGGTCCGTGTACCAGTCCATCATCGAATCGAAGGGGAGCGCCGGATGAGTCTGGCCCGAGGTCCACGGACCGCCCGAACGAAGGTCGTCGCCACGGTCGGACCGGCCTGCGACTCCGGAGAGGGTATCGAGGCCATCGTCGCCGCCGGGGCCGACGTGCTCCGGCTCAATCTGAGCCACGGGACCCTGGCGACCCATCAGGCGACGCTCTCGCGGATCCGATCGATCGAAGCCCGCCTCGATCGGCCGATCGGGATCATGGCGGATCTTCCGGGCCCGAAGATCCGGCTGGGGCTCCGGGTCGAACCGGAAGTGGTCACCGGAGCCGAGGTGATGTTGCGGGGCGGGCGTGCTTCCTCCGCATCGTCTGAATCATCTGGAACCGCGTCCTCATCCGGTGCATCGATCGCATCGATCGCGATCGATGCGGACGACGTGCTGGAGGCCATCGAGGTCGGCGACCGCGTGCTGCTCGATGATGGCAACATCCGGCTTCGGGCGTTCGAGATCGACCGAACGGAGGTCGGGCCGGCGATTCGATGTTCGGTGGTCGTCGGTGGGCCGCTGCGCCCCCGAATGGGGGTCAACCTTCCCGACAGCGACCCGGAGCTTCCCGCGGTGACGCCGCGGGATCTCGAACTCGCACGGGCGATGGCGGCCGGCGGAGTCGACTACATCGCGGTGAGCTTCGTCCGCGACGGCGACGACCTGCGGCGGCTTCGATCCGTGCTCGAGCAGGACGGCGTGGCCCCGGGCCTGGTGTCGAAGATCGAACGACCCGCGGCGGTTCGCGGGATCGTCGACGTGATCGCGGCAAGCGATGCGGTGCTGGTCGCGCGGGGCGACCTCGGGGTGGAGATGGACATCGCGGAAGTGCCGGTGACCCAGAAGCGGATCGTCGCGGCGGCGGTGGCGGCGGGCCGACCGGTGATCGTCGCGACCCAGATGCTCCAGAGCATGATCGACGCGCCGACGCCGACCCGCGCCGAGGCGACCGACGTCGCGAACGCGATTCTCGACGGAACCGACGCGCTGATGCTCAGCGGTGAGACCGCGATCGGATCGCATCCCGCCCTCGCGGTCGAGATGCTCGGGCGGATCTCGCGCGCGACGGAGGCCTGGGCCGATGAACCCGAACGGGTCGACTCGCCCGAGGCATCGTTGGTGGAGATGGCGGATCCGTGGATGCCGGCGATCGCCGCCGGAGCGCGACGGATCGCCCGCGAGATCGAAGCGGTCGCGGTGCTCGCGTGGTCCCATGACGAACACACCGCCTGGCTGCTGAGCCGCGAACGTTTCCAGATTCCGATCGTGGTGTTCACCAGCGAGCCGCGACTCGCCCGGCGGATGCGGCTGTTGCGAGGGGTGCGGCCGCTGGTGGTGCCGCCGGTTTCCGGTCGCGGGGCTTTCCTTCGGGTCGCGGTCCGGGAGGCGCTCGCCGCCGGCATCACCGTGGCCGGAGACGCCTGCGTGTTCGTCCACGGCTCGGGTCGGGACTCCGACCGGCCGACGGACGCGCTCGGCGTCCTCCGGGTGGAGGAGGAAGGGTCGGCCGACGCGTGATCCGCACCGCCGTGACCATTTCCGTCGGGGACGAACTGCTTGCGGGCGAGACCCTCGACACGCACGGTCGTCATCTTGCGGCAACGCTCGCCGCCCGGGGCTGTCGCGTGCTGGAACATCGCGTGGAAGGGGACGACGCGGACGCGATCGCAGCGGCGATCCGCGACGCCGCGAATCGCGTCGGGCTCGTGGTGATCACCGGCGGACTCGGGCCGACCCTCGACGACGTGTCGCGGGACGCGGTCGCTCACGCCATGAGGTCCCCGCTGGTGGAGGACGCGGCTGCGCGCCGCGACCTCGAAGCCTGGTACGCCGGGCGACGACGTCCGATGCCTGGCGGCAACCTTCGACAGGCCCTTCGACCCGATGCCGCGATCTGTCTTGCGAACCCCAACGGAACCGCACCGGGTCTGCAGGGACGGATCGGTGACACCGAGATCGTGGTGCTGCCCGGGCCACCGCGCGAGATGCATCCGATGTTCGAGCGCGTGCTCGAGTCGCTGCCGCTCGCGACCCCGAGACCCATGATCGTGGTTCGGGCCTCCGGCATCGGTGAATCGGATGCGGCGTCCCTGATCGAATCGATGATGGAACGTGACAACGACCTTCCGGTCGCGACCACCGTGTCGCAGGGCGTTCTGTCCGCGCGGATCCGGGGGCGTGACGAAAGGGATCGAGGCCGAATCGAAACGATGGCCTCCACGATCGAGTCGGCCTGGCGGCCGTTCGTGTTCGGGCGGGGCGACGTCACGCTCGCGGAAGCCGTCGGCTTCGAACTGTCCCGGGCCGATCTGACGCTCGCCACCGCGGAGAGCTGCACCGGCGGCATGATCGGTGGGGCGATCACCGACGTCGCGGGGTCCAGCGCCTGGTACCGAGGTGGTTGGGTCACCTACGAGAATCGTCGCAAGATCGAGGACCTCGGCGTCGATCCCTCGGTCATCGAGCGGGACGGCGCGGTGTCGAAGGCCGTCGTCGCGGCCATGGCGGTCGGTGCCGCGAAACGCGCCGGCGCGGATCTCGGCATCGCGACCTCCGGCATCGCCGGGCCGGACGGCGGATCGGCGGACAAGCCCGTCGGCACGGTTTGGATCGCGGTTTCGCACGCCGGTGACGTCGAGGCGCGATGTTTCCGGTTTCCGGGTGATCGTGGTGTGGTTCGATCCCGAACGGTGGCCATGGCGCTTCAGATGATTCGATTTCGTGCCACCGGCGTCGAGGCATCGCTCCTCTGGGAGCGGACGGAGGCGTCATGAGCGACGGTGACGCACCCCGGTCGACGGCCGTCTGGCGGACCTTCGCGGTGGGGGTCGGTTCCAATCTCGGAGATCGGCGTGGTCAGATCGATCGGGCGTTCGAACTTCTCGGTCGAACCCCCGGCGTTCGTGACCTCCGGCGAGGTCCGCTGCTCGAATCCGAACCCCTTCTTCCGGCCGGCGAGACCACCCCGCATCCGGACTACCTGAACACCGTGTTCGGTGGCGAGACCCGCCTCGCGCCGCGTCCGGTGCTCTCCCGTCTGCTGGCGATCGAAGCGGGGTTCGGCCGACGCCGGGGGCCGGGTTGCCGGCCGCGGACCCTCGATCTGGATCTTCTGTTCGTGGGCGAGCTGCGGATCTCCGAGCCCGGCCTCGAGCTTCCACACCCGCGAATGTGGTCCCGGGACTTCGTGGTGACGCCGCTTCGGGCGATTTTTCCCGATCCCGCACCGTGGGATTCCTCGGTTTCGACGGACATCGGCGGGGTTTCGACGGCCTGAGGTCGTATTCCCGAACCTCTCGGGGTGTCGGTCGGTACGATTCTCAACCTGATCGGTGGCGTGTGCCCCGATGTCGGATGGCCGATCCGCTCGGCCTGGGCCCGTGTCCCCACCCTCCTCGACGCTTCACGCGTCACCTTCCCGGAGTTGGTTCTCATGAGACAGTTGACCGCCGCGCTCGCCGCCGGTGCCGTGTTCGCCACCGTCCTTCCCGCCGTCGCTCAGGATCCGCCGAAGCCGCCGAAGGCCTCGTCGCCCGCCGCCGGTTTCACGAAGGCGGACGCCGCGTCCTTCACCGACGCGGACCGCACCGCGGAGGCGATCGCGAACGGCATCAAACAGTTCGCCCGGACGGGTGAGGCCTACCGCAAGGCACCGGCGCTGGTCGAGAACATCGTGATCGACGTCATGGCCCCGATGGGCCGGCAGAAGACCCTGATCGACTCCAAGTGGGGCGCGAATGGCGCGTTCGACATCATGGTGGACGGCCAGATGCGGATGCTGTCGACCAGCAGCACGTTCTTCATGCTGATGCCGTCGGACGAGTCGCGATTCATGTCGCAGGAGATCGTCGACGGAGACGTCCAGTCCGCGGTTCTCGCGGCGACCGGCGGTGGCGGCGTTCCGGATCCGGCGTATCTGTTCCGGGTGGGCGATCCTGCCAAGCTGAAGCCGGAGCAGATTCCGGGCATGTTCGGCCTCGGCGCGATCGTCGATCCGAAACTGACCGGATTCCGCACCGTCGACACCGGCTTCCAGGCCCTGCTGGAGGGCGAAGGGGGCAAGGCCGTCGTTTCGATGAACGCGAAGACCGGGCTCGTCGACCGAATCGACTTGAAGGTGACGCCTCCCGGCATGCCCGCGGGCGCCGGCATCGACGTCGCCTTCACGATCCAGAACAAGATCGAGAAGGCCCTCGCGTCCCCGATCGCGTTCGATACCGCTGGGAAGATCCGGGTCGACACCCCCGACCAGCTCGGCCCCCAGCCTCTGGCCGTCGGTGATGAAGCCCCCGACTTCGAGTTGAAGACGTTCGACGGCGGGACCGTCAAGCTCTCCAGCCTCCGTGGCCAAGTGGTGGTCCTCGACTTCTGGGCGACCTGGTGCGGCCCGTGCAAGCGTGGTCTCCCGGTGCTGAACGAGGTCGTCAAGTGGGCGGCCTCCGAAGGCCTTCCGGTCAAGTTCTTCGGCGTCAACGCCTGGGAACAGGGCGAGCCCGCCGCGAAGCTCACGGGTGCGAAGCAGTACTGGGACGGTCAGAATTTCGCGTTCCAGAGCCTCTTCGACGGTGATGATTCGGTCGTCGGCAAGTACGGCGTGACCGGCATCCCGACCAGCTTCATCATCGGCCGGGATGGCAGGATCGAAGTCGTGCATCAGGGATTCGATCCCTCGATGGTCGACACCATGAAGACCGAATTGAAGACCGCCGCCGCCGAAAAGGGCTGATCGAAGCCCCCGGATCGAGGTCCATCGGCGCCGCCCGATCGCGAGGAGATTCGTGATCGGGCGGTGTCTTTGGCACCTACCATGTGATCAGGACCGGGGGGGCGGCGGTTTCGTCGCCTGCCGTCCGGGGTCATCGACTGCGAGGAGCGTCACGGCATGAACGACATGAATCGGTTCCATCTGAGTCCGACTGTTTTCCGGGGCCGCGTCCTCGCGCCGGTGATGATGGTGGTCGTCGCGGCCCTGATGGTGCTCGCCCGACCGGCCGAGGCGCAGATGCGTGATGCGGATCCCGAGGCGTCGAACGCGTTGCGTACCGTCATCGAGACCATGCGGGCGAGTCCGATCGAGGTTCGGGAGCAGGTCGTGATCTCCACGGTCGAGGGCGAACGTCGCGCCGACGCAGCGCCCCGCACCGCGCTCTGGACCATCGTGCCCGAGCGAGGCGCGATCGCGGCGTTCGATGGATTTCGCATCCGGCTCGCCGACGGGTCGATTCGAACCGTTCACGAGTCCTCCGACGGGCTCTATCACGAACGGAAGGACGATGGGTCGCCGTACTACGGCCTGCTCGCGACCTTCAGCGATCTGCCCTGGCCGGCGTTGGCGCTGGGGCTCGGAGAACCGGTCCCGGAAGAGTGCGCGATGCAGCTTCACTCGCGTGCTCCCTGGCTCCAGCCGACTTCGGTGAAGACGGTGGACGTGGGGGGGCGGGCGATCCGGCGCATCGAATTGACGAGCGACTTCGAGGACATGCGGATCGACGTCGACCCGAAGACGAATCTCCCGATCGAAGCCTTCGTCCGCATTCACGGTGGCATCTTCGTGCAGGATGGGATCGAGCTCGAATACGCGTACACCTACGACATCAAGCCGTTCGAACCGAAGGCCGAGGCGTTCGAACTTCCGATCGGGACGCGTCAGCAGGTCGACAGCGCCGCGGCCCTCGTGAAGGCGGCTCCGCGGGCGGGCGGCGAGCGACCTCGAGGCGGTGGGCTCGCCGCGGGTCGAACCGCGCCCGACGTGGATCTTCCCGGGGTCGATGGTCTCGGCTTCGAACTGCAGGCCTCCCGCGGCAAGGTCGTGGTCCTCGACTTCTGGGCGACCTGGTGCGGTCCCTGCCGGGCGGCGTTGCCGGCCCTCGCCGAACTCACGGCCTGGGCCGAGGCCAACGGCCTTCCGCTCGACGTGGTGGCGGTGAACACCAGTGAGCAGTCTCGGACCCTCGAGGCCCGACGCAACCGGATCAGGGCGTTTCTCGCCGAGCAGGGGCCCCGGGTGGCGGGGCTCGACGTCGTGCTGGATCTCGATGGTGCGGTGGCCGAGGCGTATCGTGTCCGAGGTCTGCCGACCACGGTGATCATCGATGCCGACGGTCGGATCGTCTCGGTGAGGGCCGGTTTCGGGCCCGGTTCCGAGGAACGGCTCCGGTCGGACATTCTCGACCTGTTCGAGGGTGCTGATCCCGCCCCCGAAACCGACGAGGACGATGTCGTCTGACGCTGGGGTCGGTACCATCCATCTCATGAGCAACGACGCCCGGAATTCAACGGATGCCGCCTCCATCGACGCCGACGTGCCGTTGGACGACGCGGTGGTCCTGCTGGTCGACGACAACGAACAGAACCTCGAACTCATGCAGGCCTATCTCGATGATCTGCCCTGCCGGACCGAGACGGCGATGGACGGGGTCGAAGCGATGGAGCAGGTGGCCCGGAATCGTCCCGACCTCGTTCTGCTCGACGTCATGATGCCGCGGATGTCCGGTTTCGAGGTCTGTCAGAAGATCAAGTCGAATCCCGACACGCGGGATACCGCGATCATCATGGTCACGGCCCTCAACGAGGTGCCCGACTATGAACGAGCGGTGGAGAGCGGCACCGATGACTTCCTGTCGAAGCCGGTCAACAAACTCGAATTGATCACCCGCGTCACGAGCCTGCTCCGCGTGGCACTGCTTCGCAAGCGACTCGCCGATCTTTTGAATGACGGGCCGAACGCGTCGAACGGCTGAACGAGGTCACTCGCTCCAGCAGGTGCTTCGGCTCCACGAATACAGACCGCCCCACGCCGTCGAGCGACGTGGGGCGGCTTTGATTCGGGAGGGTCGGTCCATCAGCCGGGCCGAGCCGGGATCACCCGGCGTTTCGAACCAGCATGGCCGGAGAATCATCGGGGCGTCGCCACCGACTCTGGCCGCCACGCGGCTCCTGTCCGTGGAGAAGGTGATCGAGGTATCGACGGAGGGAGTCGTCATCGAACTGGCTGAGCCAGTCGCGGCGGGCGGAACCGTTGTATTCGCGAATGGCCTCGATCAGGTGGTCCTTGGCGGGCATGGGCGGTTCTCTCCAGGGTTGCGGGAAGGGAAGATCGGAATCGTCGCGTGCCGGAGCGTTGGTGCGGGCCGGGGCTCGTATCGGCACCGTTCCATCCCTCTGGCAGGAGAGGTCTTCGGCACGGCTTGCACTCGGGGTCGACCGGATAACCCAGACCGTCACGTCCGAATCGTGATTTTTCCGGACTTTGCGGCGAAGTGCCCACCCCATGGTGGTACGGCCTCGCCCTCCACCACACCGGGTGGTGTCGGGCGTTGTCCGAAAAAAAGTGGATCGCAGGGTCCGGGGCGGGCGGGGGATCCGACTTCCAGGCCTGGATGGGGCGGAAATCAGCCCCCGCGGCACGCGAGCTTCGCCCGGTTCGCGTCCGGGGTGAATGGAGAGGGTCACGCTCAGCCGGATGATCCGGGGCACCGGGGCGACGATGCTGTTGACCGCGGCGACCTTCGCCTCGTCGCCGTGGGTGCGACCCGGGCGCTGAAGCATCGGAAGGGCCGCGAGCCTCGCGCTGGAGGCGACCTTCAGGTCGCTTGAGTCCGGGATGCCCCGGTCGACGACCTTGACGACGTCGTCGACGACCATCTGTTCGGCGTTGTCACCGTTGATTCCGCCGTCGGCACGAAGCACGGGGAGGCCGTGGCCGATCGCTTCGAGCAGAAGCTCCACGTCGAGCCTCCGGTTCGAACGGCGTGTCGCGGGCCTATTCCTGGACGGCCTTCATGGAGATGAGATCCTGAACGTCGACGATTCCGACCGGCGCGCCGCGTTCGTCGACCACGGGGATCTCGTCCACGCGTCGTTCGCGCACGAGTCGAACCGCGTCCCGGACCAGGGACTGGGCGTCGAGTCGCCGGGGGTTCGCCGTCATGACTTCGATGATCCGTCGTTGCAGGCCGTCCGCACCCTCGGTGCGCACCAGTCGGCGAAGATCGCCGTCGGTGAAGATGCCGGTGAGTCGGCCGTCGTCGTCGACCAGCAGAATCGCGCCGGCCCGTCGGTCGGCCGCGGCGGCGACCAGCGCTTCCTGCACGGTGTGGGTCTCGGCGACCACCACGACGTTGTCCCCGACTCGGAATCGCAGCACCTCGAGGATGGGGCGAAGTCCCGCGCCGAGCATGCCTCCGGGGTGGTGTCGGTGGAAGGCATCGGCGTCGAAATCGCGTCGCCGCGAGGCGGCGAGGGCGAGGGCGTCGCCGACCGCCAGCATCGCGGTGGTGCTTGCGGTGGGCGCGAGTTGCAGGGGGCACGCCTCGGTGACGTCGCCCAGCGTGAGATGAGCGGCGCTCGCCCGTCCGAGCGAACTTCCCGCGTCGCGACTGATCCCGATGCACGGCACCTCGTCGGCACGGAGGATCGAGGCGAGGGCGACGACCTCCTCGGTCTCTCCGCTGAAGGAGAGCAACAGGGCGATGTCGCCTCGTCGGATCCGTCCGAGGTCCCCGTGCACGGCTTCGGCGGGGTGCAGGATGTGCGAGGGGCGGCCGAGGCTCGAGAGGGTGGCGGAGATCTTGGCGCCGACGAGACCGGACTTGCCCATGCCCGCCACCACCACGTGGCCTTCGCAGTCGGCGACGAGGCCGATGGCGGCGGCCCAGTCCGCGGCGGAGGCGTCGGCGTTCGCCGCGATCCGCTCGATGGCGTCCCGCTCGGCGCGGAGGGCGTCCACGACGAATTCGATCTCCGCGGCGGGATCGACCGTCGTCGAGTGGCGAGGGGAGGGGTTCGTGGGCATGTCGGGATTGTACGGCCCGGGCGCGATTCGCTCCCGGGAAACGGGCCTCGTCCGGGCCCGGCGGGCGGTACAGTGGGCCCATGGCGATTCAGGACGAATACACAGTCCGGCTCAGTTCCTTCGAGGGGCCGCTCGACCTGCTGCTCTACCTGATCCGGCGGGCGGAGGTGGACATCCACGACATCCCGATCGTGGAGATCACGGACCAGTTCCTCACCGCGATCGCGAGCCTCGGGGACGACGATCGGATCGACATCGATGCCGCGGGCGAGTTCCTCGTCATGGCGGCCACCCTCGTGGAACTGAAGTCGAGAACGCTTGCGCCTCGCCGGACGGAGGAGGGCGAGTCTGAAACGGTCGAGGAGGAGGCCCACGATCCACGGCACGAACTGGTGCGCCAGCTCCTCGCCTACCAGCGATACCGGGCCGCGGCGGGCCGGCTCGAGGATCGCCGGGAGGAGTTCGCGGCGCGATGGCCGGTCCGGGTCCGGATCGGGGACGCCGTCGAGGAAGAGGACGGGGAATCCGCGGCGCTGGAGCTCGACGACGTCCACGCCGGGGATCTGTTCGCCGCGTTCGAGCGGATCATGGCGGCGATCGATCCGACTCGGATCGGCGAGCACGCGGTCGAGTACGACGACACGCCGATCAGTCTGCACCAGGAGGATCTTCTGGACCGCATCAACCATGCACCCGACTTCCGGTTGACGCTTCAGGACGCGTTCGAGGCCCGGAGCCGCGGTGCGATGATCGGTCTCTTCCTCGCGGTGCTCGAACTCGCCCGACAACGCAAGGTGCTCGTCCGCCAGGAGGACGACGGCGTGATCCAGCTCGAGTTGAATCGGGACGTGGACGACGGGGTCATGCACTTCGAGGACGAGGAGGCGGGCGGAGAGCCCGGCCAGCCGGCGGACGACGCGGTTTCCGCGGACTGAGGCCTCGGCCCCGCCGTCTTCACGCCGACGCCATTCGCCGGCTCACGGCTCGACGTCGCGGGCGATGCCGTTCTCGGTACACCAGGCGCCGAGGAATTCCAGCCACTGCGGTCCCTGCTCGACGAGTTTCTTGCGGCCGATTCCCCGAATCGAAGACATCGCCTCGAGGGTCGAGGGGCGGCGTCGTGCGAGATCCCGGAGCACCGCATCGTTCGCGATCACGTAGGCGGGGACCTTCCGTTCCGCGGCCATGCCGCGTCGCAGCTCCCGGAGCCCTTCGAAGAGATCCTTGTCGATGCCCGACCAGTCCGTGGCATCCCGCCCCTTCGAGGCTCGAGTCGTGCTCTGGACGCGTCCCCGGGCGGGCTTGGCCAGCTCGATCTCCCGTTCGCCCCGAAGGATCGGGATCCCTTCGGCGGCAAGTCCGAGCACCGGGCGATCCCCTCCGGTCCGCTCCAGGCATCCGATTGCGACCAGCTGTCCGACGAGATCGGTCACCTGCCCCTTGGTGAGGTCGCGAAGCAGGCCGAAGGTCGAGAGTTCTTCGTGCCGCATCGAACGAATGCGTTCGGTGTTCGCCCCGACCATGATGTCCGCGATGTGCCCCGCGCCGAACTGCTGTCCGTGGGTTCCGAGCCGTGCCACGCAGGAGAGGATCTTCCGGGCCACGGTGGTCGCGTCATCGAGCCGTTCGATCTCGCCGAGGCAGGCATCGCAGGCGCCGCAGCCGCCTTCGCCTTCGTCGGCACCATGCCAGTCGTGTCCGAAGTACTCGACCACGGCGCGGTGCCGGCAACCAAGGCCGCGACACCACGCCGACGTCTCGGCGAGCAGGTCGAGTTGTGCCCGGGTGTTCCGGTCGACCGAGGCCCGATCGCCGCCCTCGGCCACGGCCTCTTCCGCCGAACGTTCGATCAGGCCCTGCCACCGTGCGGCGTCGGAGGCCGCATGGAGAAGCACGCATTCCGCGGCGAGCCCGTCGCGGCCCGCCCGGCCGGCTTCCTGCTGATAGTGCTCGAGGGACTTGGGCATGTTGGCGTGGATCACGCAGCGGACGTCGCTGCGATCGATGCCCATGCCGAAGGCGACGGTCGCGACGACCACGGGGAGTCGGTCGGCCTGAAAGGCCTCGTGGACCTTGGCCCGTTTCGCGGCGGGAAGGCCGGCGTGGTAGCACGAGGCCCGCACCCCGCGGTCCAGCAGCTTCTTCGCGATCCGTTCCGACTCGGCCCGGGTCTGCACGTAGATGATGGACGCTTCGTTCGGATGTCGTTCCAGCACCTCGATCACCTGTTCGACGGCATTGGTCCTCGGCCGAACCCGGAAGATCAGATTCGGGCGGTCGACCGAACCGACGACGCGAACCGGGTCCTCGAGTCGAAGTTGCTGGACGATGTCGTCGCGAACCCTCGGGGTGGCGGTCGCGGTGCAGGCCAGCATCGGCACCCCCGGAAGCTGCTCGCGGAGGCTCGCGAGCCGCCGGTAGTCGGGGCGGAAGTCGTGACCCCACTGGCTGATGCAGTGTGCTTCGTCGATCGCGACCAGGCAGGGTTCGGCGGCGGCCAGGATCGAGATCAGGGATCCCAGGGCTAGTCGCTCGGGCGCCAGGTAGAGGACGGGGACGCGGCCGTGGACGAACTCACGCAGGACGTTGCGTTTCTCGTCTTCGCTGAGCAGTCCGTGCAGGGCGGCCGCGGGAACCCCGTTCGTGCGGAGGCTGTCGACCTGATCCTTCATCAGGCTGACCAGCGGGCTCAGGACGATCGCCGGGCGATCGCGAACCAGCGGTGGCAGCTGGTAGCACACCGATTTTCCCCCGCCGGTGGGCAGGACCAGCAGGGTGTCTCGCCCGTCGAGCACCGAGGTGACGGCCGCTCGCTGAAGCGTTCGAAGTTCATCGTGGCCCCAGATATCGCGAAGCAACGTTTCGGCCCGATCGATCGGGTCGATCGCTTCGGAAGCGTCGGTGGGTGCGGTGATGGTCATGGTGCGGCGAGGTCGGCGATCGCGGTCACGATGGCCTCCTGAAGTCGCTTGGCCGGTTGCGAGGATCCCTTGAAGCCGTTGCAGAGCACGCTGAACGCCCACCGCCGGCCCGACACGTCGGTCACGAAGCCGCACAGGCAGCTGACGCCGTTGAGGTAGCCGGATTTCGCATCGACGCGGGCGGACCGCTCGCCCCATTTCTGGAAACGCGACTCCAGCGAGCCCTCTTCGCCGCCGCGAGCCAGGCTTTCGATGAAGATCGTCCCGAGCCGCGGGTCGTCCTGAAAGGAGTCGAGCCAGGCGGTCAGGAATCCCGCGGTGACCCGGTTTCGTCGGGAGAGTCCGGAGCCGTCGTCGAAGAAGGTGCCTTCGAGGATGTGGGTCGCGCCCGCGCCGATCCGCGCTTCGGCGATTCGGCGGATGGTCGTGTTCGTGTCCTTCCAGGCCCCGGGACGGCCGGTGGTCTCGTGGATCGTCCGCTTCAAGAGGGACTCGGCGTAGAGGTTCTGGCTCTCCTCGTTGCAGTGTTCGGCGATCTCCGTGATCGGCATTCGGACCACCGGGCCCACATCCGGGCCATCTTCCCGCGGACCGCCGGTCCAGCGACCGACCCGGCCGATCTCGACGCCTCGGTCCCTCACCCGATCGGCCAGCAACTCGGCGGCCACCAGGGGCGGATCGTGGACCGTGACTTCGAGTGGCACCACGGGACGGCCCGATCGTTGCCGGCGGACCAGTCCCTTGAACACGAGTTCGTTGGTGCCCGGTCGACGGTAGATCCAGGCGGTCTGCTTGTCACCACTGATCTTCGAGTCGTTTCGGGCCGAGTCCACGAGCCCCTCGATCCGGGGTCGAACATCGTTCCAGTCGGGTTTCGATCCGCCGCCGGTCCGCGGTCTGAAGTGAAGGGTGTTGCGGTGGAAGTTCAGGCCCGCCACTTCCGCGGAGAACCGCCTCAGGCGATCTTCCGGATTCCATCCATCACGGCCGTCGGTGCCGTCGTTCCAGCGGCGGGATTCGAAGATCGAATCGTCTACGAGGATGTCGACCGGGCCCTCGTCGGCGCTTCGGACGATCGCATCCGCCCAGAAACCGAGGATCGCTTCTTCGTCGAGCTGCCGTCGTTCCCCGTCGGCGTCGCGGTACTTCAGTCGATCGAAGAAGACCGGATCGCCCAGCGAGGGGTCGCCGTCCCCGATCAGGACGTAACCACCCGGAACCCGTTCGACGCGGGTCTCGAAGCGGAAGTCGGGACCAAGCGTGTGCAGGGCGGCGCCGCTCGCAACCACTTTCATGGTGCTCGCGGGGAGCATCGGCCGATCCGCGTCGATGGCGACGATCGATCTTCCGGGGCCTCCGCCCTCGCCGCACGCCCGGATGCTCACGGCGATCTCGGCGCCCTTCAGGTCGCTTCGTCGCGCATCGCGGACGAGTGCCTTCACGCGAGTGACGAGCGCGTCATCGCCGCTCGCGGTGATCCTCGCGGGGCTTGAGGCGGCGGCGTACGGGCCACCCGGCGTCGGCGCGGCGGACGTCCACGCGGCGACGAGAAGGATCGCGAAGCAGGTTGGGATTCGGCGTGGTCGTGAGGTCTTCAAGATCCTGATTCTCCGCATCCGTGCGTGCCGCAGCAGTGTAGCCGCGGGCCCCCCGCGGGAGGTCTCCGACTACGATGCCGGCATGCCGAACGCGACTCCGGATCCCGGACAGGTTCGAACCTGCCGTCTGCTGCTCGCCCTCGGCATGAACCGCGTCGATGCCGAGCGGACCGCACGAACGGTGCGGAAGCACCACGCCTTCCGAACCCGAGGTGGTCGGCTCGCGATCTTCGCGTACCGGGAGTCCGATCCAGCCGGTGGCGATCGGATCCGCGAGGCGTGGATCCTGCTTTCGGTACTCGGTTGGGGGGAGCGGGAATCCGCGATCGCCCTCGATTGTTCCCGTACGGCGCTCCGTGGCCATCTGGAGCAGGCAGCTTCGCAGTTCGACGAAGTCGACGTCGAGGCCCTCCGACGGGTCGTGGACGCCTATCTACCCGGGCCGATGGAGGCCGAGTCGGTCGCGGCTGCGGAGGATCCGTACCGCCTGCTGCGTTGGCTCGGCTGGATCGCCGTGTCGGTGGTCGGGCTTGAAGTGCTGCGCCGGCTCGTCGTGACGCTCTGAACCTTGTCTGATCCCAGGTCGTGCGACCGCGCGCGATGCCTACGATGATCGATCCAGAAGCTCGTGGAGAACCCGAATTGCCCGTCGAACGATCACTTCCGCCCGCCGCGCCCCGGGGATCGGTGTCCCAATGGGTCGTCGCGGTCGTGGCGATCCTCGCCACGTCGGTGCTGGTCGGCTGGTGGGCTGCGAACCTCCCGTCCCCGCCTCGGTTCTCGCCGCTCACGATCGAGCCCGGGGCGGCCCGGGCGAGGCCGCGTCGCATCGTGCTGGAGATCGATGGTGCCGAGGAAGCCCTGATCCGCGTGGTGCCACGCGTCGAATTCGATCTGTCGGCGGGGCGAGCGCCGCTCGATGGGTTCGAGGCGGATTCCTTCACCGCGTTGTATCGGGTGCCCATCGATCTCGGGGAGACGACCTTCGCAAGCCTCGGGGCCGACGTGCAGGGGTGCGAGGTCAGGTTTCTCCGGAGCGGGGAGCCGATCGAAACCGCGTCCATCGCCGGAGACGGCAGGCTCGAAACAGGTGTTTTGATTCTGCCTGCGGGGAGCAGCGACATTGAGATCGAGGTCGTTGCGAGCGGAGCGGCGTCCAGGTTCCGGGGTTGGTGGCGACGGGATCCCGAGGGCCCCACCGAAGATCTGCCGGGAACGCTCGATGCCGCGAAGTCCGATTCCACGGCCGATTGAAGCGGGCATCGCCGATCCGGTTCGACGACGAAAAAGGATCCGGCCTTGCGGCCGGATCCTCTGGGATCGATTCAAGAAACGGCGTCCGTGGGACTCGCTCAGTCGCCACCGACCTGAAGGCGGACGAAGTTCTTCAGCGTCGTGCCTTTGGGAAGGAGCGAGCCGATCTGCTTGCTGTCGTCCCGGACGTACTTCTGGCCGACGAGGGTGACTTCCTCGAAGAACTTCCGGATCTTGCCTTCGGCGATCTTCGCCGCGATCTCGGGCGGCTTGCCGCTGTTTTCGGCTTCCGCCTTGGCTTCGCCGGCCTTCAGGGCGACGAGGTCGCCCGGGAGACCATGCTCGTCGACCGCCATGGGCGTCGGGACGTTCGCCGCGACGTGCTGGCAGATGCCGGTGGCCAGATCTTCGGGAAGTTCCCCCTCGAACTGCAGGAGGACCCCGAGCTTCGAGTCGTGATGGAGATAGGAGCCGAAGCTTCCACCGCTCAGCTTCGAGCCACGGGCCAGCGAGATGTTCTCGCCGGTGGTGATTCGAACCTCATCGAGCGCCTTGGTCATCGCGTCGTCGAGGGTGACGTCGCCGTCGGGACCCGACAGGGCGTTGGTCGCGATCCGGTCGGCGAGTTCCCGGAAGCTGTCGTTCCGGGCGGTGAAGTCGGTCTCCGCCCGCATTTCGATGATCGCGGCGTTGCTTCCGTCGATCGCGATCGAGATGCAGCCCTCGCCCGCGGCGCGGTCGGCTCGGGTATCCATCTTGCCCTTGAGCTTCTCGCGGAGCGCGGCCTCGGCGGCATCGGCATCCCCGCCTGCGGCGATCAGGGCCTTCTTGCAGTCCATCATGCCCAGGCCGGTCTTCTGGCGAAGAGCCATCACGTCCTTGGCGCTGACGTCGGTGGTGGACATCGTTCGTTCCGTTTCCTTGCGTGGTCAGATCGGGGATCGCCCGATCGTGGTTCCGGCAGCCGGCCCCGTTCTCTGGGCCGGTCCGGGTGAATACGGGTTCCATCGCGTGATGCGATGGGGGAATCAGCCTTCGGTGGCGACGCTCGCTTCGGGGGTGGACTCGCCGTCGCTCGGGGCGTCGGACTCGTCGGCCCGGAACTGGCTTCGGCTGGACCGCCGACGGCCACCGCCGCTGGACGCGTCGTCCTCGGCGCTGCCTTCGGCCTTCTCCTGAGCGAGCTGGGCCCGCTTGGCCTTGCCCTCGGCGATCGCGGCACAGAGCTCCCGGATGGTGACGTCGATGGATCGCATCGAGTCGTCGTTGCCGGGGATCGGGATGTCCGCGAGGTTCGGGTCACCGTCGGTGTCGATGAGGCAGATGGTCGGAATGCCCAGGTTCTTGGCCTCGTTCAGCGCATTTCGCTCGCGGTTCACGTCGACCACGACCATCGCGCCGGGAAGGTTGTTCATGGACCGGATGCCGTTGAGGTTCCGGAAGATCTTCTTCTGTTCGCGGAGAAGCTGGGATTCCATCTTCTTCGAGTAGCTCCGGATCTCGCCGGACTCGATCAGGGCTTCGAGTTCTTCGAGTCGCTTGAGTCGTTCGCGAATGGTCCGGAAGTTCGTGAGCGTGCCACCCAGCCATCGTTCGGTGACGTACGGCATCTTCACGTCGGTGCAGTACTTCTCGATCGCGGCCTGAGCCTGTCGCTTGGTCCCGACGAAGACGACGTCCTTGCCCTGTGCGGTGACGTTCTGGATCAGCTTCCGTGCAAGGAGGAGGCCCTTGATGGTCTCCTTGATGTCGATGATGTGGATCTGGTTTCGAGTCGCGAAGATGTACGGCCGCATCTTCGGGTTCCAGTTGCTTCGGCGCTGGCCGAAGTGGATGCCTGCTTCAATGAGTTCCTTCACCAATGACATGAGGGCCTTCCTTCCGATCCGCGGTGGCGGACGTTGCTGCAGCGGCACCGGCGATCGATCCCGATGGCGAGGCCGCGATTCGCAGCCCGGGGAATCGCGCGAGGGCGCTTCTACCGAGACGGTCAGGCGATCCGATCCACGATCGGATTCGCGAGTGACCCCGAGGGGTCGAACGGCGCTCGCCAAGGGCGCCGATTTTCCGGAGGATCGACCAGAAGCCGACGTTCCAGAGAAACGACGAGGATACCGGAACCGGGGCGGGGAGGCAACGTCGAGATGTCCGTAAGCGGTGACGGAGGGTCGTCTCCCATTCTTCGAAGCGGGTCGAAAAAGCCGTGTTTTCGACTCCCGGACGCGATTGCTCGCGAAACGTCTCCGGTAGGCTCGTTGCTCGCTTGTCCCGAAAGCACCCTCGGATCCCATCGAATCATGATCGGCAAAGTCTTCAAGGCGTACGACGTTCGGGCGATCTATCCCCGTCCGTTGAATGAGAAGATCGCCTGGCAGGTCGGCCATGCCGCGGCCAAGTACCTGCTGGGGTCCACCGCGGCGGTGGGACGGCTCGATCCGATGGGGCGGACGATCGTCGTCGGTCGGGACATGAGATCGAGCAGCGTCTCGCTGCGGGACGCCCTCGTCGAAGGGCTGCGGGACGCCGGAGCGAGGGTCGTCGACGTGGGCCTCGTGGACACGCCGATGGTCTACTTCGCCATCAACCACCTGGACGCCGCGGGCGGAATCCAGGTCACGGCGAGCCACAATGCCGCGAAGTACAACGGCTTCAAGATCTCGGGCCGCGACGCGCGGCCGATCGGCACGGGATCGGGACTCGAGGAGATCAAGCGCCTCGCGGCGATGGCGGATCGGCAGCGAATCCAGCCCGCCGGCGGCGGTCGCGAGGATCGGGATCTCTGGGGGGCGTATCGCGACTTCCTGCTCGAGCGATTCGAGCCGGCCTTGCGCAATGGCGAACGCCGTCTGAAGGTGGTGGTCGATGCCGCCGGCGGGATGGCCGGCGTCCTCTTCCCGAAGGTGTTCGAAGGCGTCTCGGGGCTGGAGATCATCCCGCTCGACTTCGAAGCGTCGGGTGACTTCACGCACGAGCCGAACCCGCTCATCGAATCCAACCTCGATCCGCTCCGAAAGGCGGTGCTGAAGCACGAAGCCGACTTCGGGGTCTACTTCGACGGCGATGCCGATCGGTGCCGGCTCGTCGACGATCAGGGGGTCGCCGCCGGTTGCGATCACCTCTTCGCCTGGATGGTGGACGCGAGGCTGCGGTCGCGGAAGGGCGGGGCCTTCGTCTACGACCTACGGTCGAGTCGCGTGGTTCCGGAGACCATCGCCAAGCGTGGCGGCACCCCGGTCGAGTCCCGCGTCGGGCACGTCTTCATGAAGGCCGCGCTCCGCGAGCACGGAGCGACGCTGGGCGGGGAGCTTTCGGGGCACTTCTATTTCGAGGATCACTTCGGCACCGACAGCGGGGCCAGGACCTTCGTGGAGATCTGCAATCTCGTCGCCAGGGGGACGGGGCCGGTCTCGACCCGGATCGCCGCGTTCACGCGATACGCGACCACCGGGGAGGTCAACTTCAAGGTCGAATCGACGGAGGACGCGCTCGAAAGCGTTCATGCCGAGTTCTCCGGCGCGGAGTCGTCTCGCCTCGACGGGGTGAGTTACGACCTCGGCGACGCGTGGTTCAACGTCCGTCCCAGCAACACCGAGCCGCTGCTGCGACTCATCGTCGAGGGGGTCGACGCGGCGGCCAGAGACGCGGCGTTCGGCAGGATCAAGGACGTGCTCGGGAAGCCCGTGGCCTGAGGGCCGCCGGCGACCCCGGTCGGGCGGGGCCACCGAAGGCCCTCATTCGCCCGGAATGTGCGAAATGACGCCTTCCCAGGGGCTCGAGGCGCTCGCATGCAGCCGCTTGGGGATCCGGCCCGCGCCGAATCCGATCCAGCCTGCTTCACAGGCGAGCCGCATCGCCTTCGCCATCGCGACGGGATGCTTCGCGTGGGCGATCCCGGTGTTCAACAGGACGCCGTCGGCGCCGAGTTCCATGGCGATGGTGATGTCGCTCGGGGTGCCGACGCCGGCGTCGACGATGACTGGGTAGCCGGGGTCGCCGCCGTGGGCCGGATCCTTGAGCAACTCGAGGATGATTCGGATCGACGCGGGGTTCGAGATGCCACGGCCGCTGCCGATCGGGCTGCCCGCCGGCATCACGCTCGTGGCGCCGGCGTCGCGAAGCCGCGCCGCCATGATCGGATCGTCGCTGGAGTAGCACAGGACGTCGAAGCCATCGGTGACGAGTTCGCGACACGCTTCGAGGGTTCCGACCGGATCGGGAAGCAGCGTGGTGCGGTCACCGAGGACCTCGAGCTTGACCCAGTGCTTCCCCGGGTTGTCCAGCTGGTCGAGAAGTTCACGCCCGAGTCGGGCGACCCGGACCGCATCTTCGGCGGTGAAGCACCCCGCGGTGTTCGGTAGAACGGTGAGTCGGTCGAGATCGAGATCCTCGAGGAGCGAACGTCCCTCGGCGTTGACGAGGCGTTCGCGCCGGACCGCGACGGTGACCGCGTCGCATCCGCTGGCGGCCAGCGCCGACTGCATGGTCGGGGCGTCCGGGTACTTTCCGGTTCCGACCACGAGGCGGCTTCGGAGTTCGAAACGGCCGACCCGCAGCGCCGGCGCCGTCGCGGGCAGCGTGGAATCGGGGGTGGTATCGATGGAATCGAAGGTCGTCATGCGGAAAACTCCTCGTGGCACGTCCGTGGGCGGATTCGTCGGTCAGCCGCCGCCGACCATCGAGACGATCTCGATCGCGTC
>NYSY01000099.1 GCA_002683215.1 Planctomycetaceae bacterium | reverse complement strand
GCGTTGTTCATGAGCACCGGATCGGTGGAGATGCCCACCGTGAAGGTGCTGGGGACGTTGACCCGGATGTTGTTGAGCGAAAGCGCGCCCTCCAGGGGGATCTCGATGACCAGCGGTTCGAGCGACAGGTACTCGTGATCCTGGATGAGCGGGATCACGAAGGCGCCGCCGCCGTGGAGGCACTTCGAAGCCCGTTCGCTTCCGACCTTGCCGTAGATCACGAGGATCCGGTTGCTGGGGCATCGCTTGTACTGCTTGACCAGGAAGATCAGGAAGAAGAAGACGATCAGTGCGGCGGCGCCGATGACGCCGAGCCAGATGATGGGTTCCATGGGGTGTCCTTCGCGAAAGAGAGGAAGAGGCGGAGTCCCGCCGCGGTTCAGGCCGGCTCGACTTCGAGGGTACCGTCACTGCGTGACGCGACCACTCGAATCGGGGTGCGGGAGGCGACGGCCGTTCCATCGGTCACCGCCCGGAATTCGCGTTGTCGATCACGGACGACGACGGAGATTCGCCCCCGGCCGTTCGTGGGGATCGCGACGGTCACGGTTCCTTCGACGCCGATGGCGTCCTGCGGATCGACGTTGCCGTCCCCCGTGAGGTCGTGCATCGCCTTGAATCCGAGCCAGAGCATCCAGAGAAAGACGGCTCCGATCGCGAGTCCGAACAACGCGGATCCCGACCAGGTGAAATCCAGATTCCGGTAGGCGGCGAGCCCGCCCCAGCCCCAGCCCATCGAGAAGCCGACGATCCCCTGAAAGGAGAGCACCTTGAAGGCACCGTCGCTGGTGTCCGAGGTGTCGGTGTCGAGTCCGCCGTCGCCACCGACGAAGAGCATGACGATGGTGAGGATGAAGAGGAGCGACGCGATGACGGCGATTCCAAAGAACCAGATGGCACCGTCGTCGAAGAGAAGTTCCTGCATGGACATGGTCGAGACCTCCGTTAACGCCGCGTGCGATCGATCGGGTCGGCCGGGTGGTCGACGATCGCCTGACGAGCGGGGGCATTATCGAGGTTTCTCGAGTTCCCGAGGTGTCTCAAGAAAAAGCGAATCGGACATTTTGCCGTGAAATCCCCCTTTGCCAGTTCCGAACGCCTGTTTTCTCTCGGGTCCGCCTCGAAGAAACCTCCGATGAACGCGCTGCGACGCGGCGGCGGGCGGCGGAGATGTCACTTGGTCGCGTCGAGCAGGCTGCGAATGCAGGCCCCCAGTTCCTCGCGGGAGATGGGTTTTCTGAGAATCCGATCGGCTCCGGCTTCGGTCGCGGCCGCCGCGGACTCGTCCCCGAAGCCCGTGATCAGGACCAACGGGCCTTCGAACCCTCGCCCCCGAAGATCGCGGATCAGCTCGATGCCGTTCCGGCCGGGCATGGTCAGATCGGTGAGAACGAGTTCGATCGGACTGCCTGCGGTCATTCGCTCTTCGAAGGCGAGAAGTCCCTCGTCGACGCCGGGGGCGACGACCGTCTCGTAGCCCAGCGACGACACCAGGGCGCGGCTGGTCTGGAGGACCATCTGGTCGTCGTCGACCAGCAGGATCCGTTCGGTGCCGGTCGGTGTCTTCTTCGGGGTCCGGGGCGCCGGGGTGACGAGGCCTTCCCTCCGCGGAAGGCGCACCGTGAACTTCGTACCCGTCCCCGGTTCGCTGTCCACCTCGATCTCGCCACCGAGTTCCGTGACCACCCGGTGCACGATCGTGAGTCCCAATCCGGTGCCTCGTCCCGACTGACGGGTCGAGAAGTAGGGATCGAAGAGGTTCTGTCGGATCGCCTCCGGAATGCCCTCCCCGTCGTCCTCGACCACGAGCAGCACTTCACCGCGGTCGTCGTTCGAGGGTCGAAGCGACACCTTGATGACCCCGTCCGCTTCGCCGATGGCGTGTCGGGCGTTGGACACCAGGTTCTGGATCACGCGGGTCACGGCCGTCCGGTCGCCCCGGACCGTCGCGGTCTCGTCCTCGATCGTCGATTCGATGCGGATGCGGTCCGGCGTCGAGGGCCGCAGCAGATCGAGCGCCTCCCGGACGAGATCGCAGAGCGGGGTCTCCTGGTCGGTGATCACGCGACGGCGACTGAGGAAGAGGATCTGGTCGACGAGTTCGGCGCCCCGGCGGGCCGCGAGCTGGACGTCGTCGAGCATGTGCATCCGTCGCTCATCGGTCTCGCCGTCCGCCAACGTGGTCGCATGGACCATGATCGGCCACAGCAGATTGTTGAAATCGTGCGCGATCCCGCCCGCCAGGAGTCCGACCGCCTCCATCCGCTGGGCGTGGACGAGTTCGTTCTCGAGTTCCTCGCGGGCCATGGTCGATGCGATGGACTCCGCGAAGTTCCGCAGGGCCGCGATCGAACTCTGGTCGTGGACGCGGATGCGATTCACGTCCTCCACCAGGAGGATGCCCCGCGGGGTGTCGCGGACGACGATCGGTACCGCGACGTAGCTGGTCTCCGGTCCTGAATCGAAGCCCGGAACCGGCCGTGAACCATCGCCGACGAGGCCACCCGACGCCGAGGCGACGACGGCGTCGATGAATGACGACGGAATCGACGCCCGTTCGTCGTCCCGACCGAATCGAAGGCCGTCAAGCGATGCGAAACGCGCGAGTTCGCTCTGGAACGAAGACTCGATGAGTTCGAGCACCCTTGGGATCGAGTCTCGCCAATCACGTGCTTCGAGCAGGAGGTCGGCGGCATCTCCCGCGGCGACGAGGATTCGATCCCGGCGACGCCGCCGCGTCTCCTCCTGGAGTCGCAGCCAGGTCAGTCCGGCGAGGCCGCCGAGAAAGTCGAGCCCTTCCACGTGCCGCTGGTCGAACGCCCCGACCCGGGACGAGGCGAGTCCGAGGGCGCCGACGATCTCGCCGTCCGCCTTCACCGGCAGGTAGCAGCGGCTCCGGATGTCGACCCTTCGTGCCGAGGTGCTGCTTCGATTGTCGGGGTCGTCATGGGTGTCGTGGACGTGGACCAGCTCCCCGGTGCGGATGACCCGACCGGGGTGCCGATCCCATGCGGTTCGTTCGGCGTCCGCGATCTCCCAGTCCTCGAGCCCCTTGTTCCCCACGAGTCGGAGGTTCCGGGTCGCCGGATCGAGGAAGTAGATTCCCGCGAATTCGATCTCGAAGATGGTTGCGGCGAGTTCCTCGATCGCGAGACCGAGCGCCTCGGTATCGGGGATGAAACTCAGTCGTTCCGCGATTCGACGCTCGAGTTCCTGGTGATGGGCGAGATCCCGGCCCAGGCGGCGAAGCTCGTGACCACGAATCGCGGCGAGAAGCGGGGCCCTCAGGTGTGCGGAGATCGCCGCGGCCAGCGCCGTCGGCGCATCAAGCCGCGTCTTCCGAAGGCGCACGGTGATCAGCGTCGTATCGTCGAGTCGGATGCCGAGCGTGGCTTCGGCCGGCGTGGACTCCACGGTCGAATCCATCGTGTGCGACTCGAACATCGATCCGGCGACGGAGCGGAACGTCCCGTCATGGTCGTGGCTTCGCGGGCCGGCGTAGAGGAGGCGTCCGACGCCATCTTCACCGCCGGGCCGGGTCCAGGCCGCCGCCGCCACGATGTCGGGATGTGCGAGCAGCGGATCAAGGCAGTCGGTATCGACATCCGCGTCGATGATCGCCACCGCGAGTTCGACGAAAAAAGCTGATGGAATCCCGGCGGTCGGTGCCTCTTCGGCGTTCGGCCTGCTTGTGCGTTCGCCCGGTGTCACGCTCGCAGTCTAATGCAGACTTCGGTTGGAATCGCCGATTCCACCGATTCCCACGATCCCGGAGAGATGTCGCCCCGTCTTCCCGGACGTTCCCCGATGGCTGAAGAACCGGTCGTCAGAAGCGGTGCAGAGGGGTTGGCCGTCAATCCCGTCTTCTGGCAGGCCCGCCGAACGCAGTCGCGACACCACGGCGCGGAAGAGATCGGCATGGGATCTTTCCGGGCCTCGGCGGAGGCACGTTCCCAGCCCGGCGGCGTCGAATGCGGCCACCACCTCGTCACCGATCTCGAAGGCATCGAAGCCGATCGCGGGCCCGATCGCCGCGATCAGATTCCGAGGTTCCGCACCTCGACCGCGAAGGATGTCGATCGTCGCCCCGGGGACGTCGGCGACGATTCCACGCCAGCCGGCGTGAACGGCCGCCGCAAGTCCGGTTCTGGGGCATCCGATCAGGATCGGGACGCAATCCGCGGTGCGAACCGCGGCGATCGTTTTCGTATCTTCGACGATGATCGCGTCCGCTTCGGTGTCCGGCGTCACCGGTGCGACGGCCACCGTCGCCGCATGGACCTGCGTGACGGTCGCGATCGTCCGATTTTCGCCGAAGGAATCCATGAAACGCCGGAGGAAGGCATCGCTCGTGGCGGCTTCGGTATCGAGTCGGCTCGATCCGGCGGGGGCGAGATCGAACACGCGGCCGTGCGGCCCGATCGCCGTGGCGAATCCGTTGTGAAACCCCGCGGCCTCGAGCCGGTTGGATCGAAGCATCATCATTTGGTCCGAGGCACGGTCTTCACGCAGCGGGTTCATTCGATTCATCCTGTTCGACGCTAATCCGACCTCGGTGGCCCCTAGGATATCCACATGCAGACCTCCACCCTCGCGATCTCCATCTCCCTTCTCGCCGGAGGTGCATCGGCGACGCCCCCGATCACGCTGGTTCCGGTTCCCGTCGGCAACCCCGAATTCGAATCCGCCCGCGGCGGGTGGGACTTCTCCGCGGAGACGGGTGGGCGATACTGGTCATCGGCCGAGCACGGGCTTTCGACCAACGAGGAATGGTACGAGGGAGAGGTCGCGTTCCTGCCGTCGAAGGCCGGTGCGACGGTCTCGATTCCGATTCCCGAGCCCGTCCGCGCGGAGGGCGGTGTGCATCGAATCGCATTCGCCCTCGCCCGTTGGGGACCGGATCGATCCCGCGTCTCGGTGTCGATCGAGGATGCCGACGGACGAACCCTGGTCGCGTCACCGCCGATCGAGGCGGGGCTCTGGAAGCGCTGCTTCGTGGATCTCGATTTCCCCGCCGCGTCGAAGGTCGGCGATGGATGTCGACTGGTGTTTCGAAGCCTCTCGGACGGCGAGTCCGAGGCCGAGACCGCGATCCTGCTCGACCGGGTCTCGATCGCCCGCGTCGGGACCGACGACCCGGCCTTCAAGTCGATCTTCAACGGTCGGAATCTCGAGGGCTGGGTGGGGAACACCGAGGGCTACGGCGTCGAGGATGGTGCGATCCGGACGTACCCGAAACGCGCGGGAGGCGATCTCCGGACCGTCGAGGAGTACGACGACTTCGTGTTTCGTTTCGCGTTCAAGATCCCGCCCGGCGCGAACAACGGCATCGCGGTCCGGGCACCGCTGACGGGGGACGCGGCCTACGCGGGAATGGAGATCCAGGTGCTCGACAATGCCGCACCGGGGTATGCGGGGCTCAAGGACTGGCAGCGTCACGGATCGATCTACGGCATCGCCCCGAGCCTGCGGGGTTATCAGGTCCCGACCGGCGACTGGAATCACGAGGAGATCCGAGTCGAAGGCCGTCGGGTCCGGGTCACGCTGAACGGAGTGGTCATCACCGATGTCGATCTCGACGAGGCGGTCGCGAACGGCACGCTGAGCGGGGCGGAGCACCCGGGACTGGCCCGACGGGCCGGGCATCTCGGATTCTGCGGCCATGGGGCCGTCGTCCACTACAAGGATCTGCGGGTGAGGCGGATTTCAGGTGCCGATGATCCGGAGCAACGCTAGCATTCATGAAGAGCGGGCGATCTCTCTGGTCGCACGGCTCGTACACCCCAGAGACATGGAATCGACGCGGCACGACGTCGCGATCAGGAGCAACTCGTCATGACGGATCATCTTTCCGCGAACTTCGGACGCCGAAGCTTCATCAAGTCGGCGGCCGCCACCGGCATCGTGCTTGCGGGCTGGCGTCCCACGCTCGGTCGAGGCGGGGTCCTCCAGAAGACCAATGTCGCGTCCGTCGGTGTCGGCGGCATGGGTGCGAGCGATCTCGGTCAGATCGCCGCCCACCCGGAGGTGGCCATGGTCGCCCTCTGCGACGTCGATCGAGGGAATCTCAAATCGGCATCGCAGAAGCATCCCGACGCCAAGACCTTCGTCGACTACCGGGAGATGTTCGACACCATGGGTGACCGGATCGACGCGGTCTCCGTGACGACGCCGGATCACATGCACGCGATCATCGCGATGACCGCGATGAACGCCGGCAAGCACGTCTACTGCCAGAAGCCGCTGGCCCATTCGGTCCACGAGTGTCGGGCGCTCCGCGAGAAGGCGATCGCCAATCCGAATCTGGCGACCCAGATGGGCACCCAGAACGCATCGCGGGTCATGAAGCAGCGATGCATGCAGGGCGTTCGGGACGGAATGTGCGGACGGATCAAGGAGATCCACGCCTGGAGCGATCGGCCCAACGGCTGGTGGCCGCAGGGGAATCCCCGGGGGGCGGGCAGCGATCCGGTACCGGAGAACCTCGAGTGGGATCTCTGGCTCGGTGTGGCCGCCGACCGCCCGTACCTCGGAAAGGCCTATCACCCGTTCGCGTGGCGAGGGGTTCGCGACTTCGGTTGCGGGGCACTCGGCGACATGGCGTGTCACATCGTCGATGCGGCGTTCCAGCCGCTCGATCTCGGCGATCCCAAGACCGTGATCTGCGAAGCGAACGATTGCACCGACGACCAGTACCCCTCCACCGAGATCGTGAAGATGGTGTTCGCCGGCAACGCCCAGTCCGGCGGCGAGGACATTCCCTTCACCTGGTACGACGGGAAGGTTCTTCCCCAGTCGTCCCAGCTGGGGCTGCCCGCTGATTTCGAACTCCCGCAGAACAACGTCGTGATCGTCGGCGACAAGGCCACGCTCATGGTTCCGGAGGGTGGGGACGGCTATCGCTACTTCCGCAAGGGTGTGGAACGCAACATGGAGATGCCGCAGGCCCCCGGTGGAAACCACTGGCACCTCTGGGTGGACCACGCTCGTGGCGGCACCCCGAGCCTGACGCCCTTGAACTACGCGGGCAAGGTCTCCGAGATCCTCGCGATCGGCGCGCTCGCGAGTCGAAACCCCAATCAGCTGATGAAATGGGATGCCAAGGGAATGCAGTTCGTCGGCCAGCCCGAGCTGAACAAGTACGTCACCCGGAAGTACCGGGACGGCTGGGAGGTCGCCGGGCTCTGAATCGGCGATGACCGTGTGCATGGACGAACAGGGCCGCCCCTTCCGGGGCGGCCCTTCTTCGTGGATACTCATGGACGGTGGCGGAGGGCGTCTTCGGCGCCGAGACGGGCGTCGCTCAGAAGGTCGTCTTCAATCTGATTCCAAAGACGTAGACCGGTCGATCGGGGCCGGTGGCCGGGCGCAACAGCACCTGCAGGTCGGGTGAGATCTGCATGCTGTCCGTCAACTGGATGCGATAGTAGGCCTCGACGAGCTGGACCTCGCGGCGTGGTTCGGCGTAGAGGTCGGTGGGGCGTGACCAGCTGTAGCCGATTCCGATCGCCTCGTCGCGTCGGCCGAGGGGGCGGGTCCACTGCAGCACGGCGTTGAACTGGCGATCGATCGCCGACATGCCGTTGGTGCTCGATCCGTACTGCAGGAGCACGTCGAGATCGGAGGCGATGCCCTGCTCGATCATCGCGCCCCAGCCCCATTCCTCCGTGGATTCGGAGGATGACGGAACCTCCAGACCGTCGAGCAGGGTGTTGCCGAAACCGGATCCGTTCGAGGTTCCCGAATTCGTGGCACCCAGCAAGGCCGTCGAGAGCGACTGGTTGGTGCCGGCGAAGACGATGTTCCAGTTTCCTTCGACCTCGGATCCATCGAGTCCCTCGAGCACGGGGACCAGGCCGAGCTGCATCGCGGCCCACCAGCCACCGTCTCCGATGGTTCCGAGGCCCCGGTCGGGACCGCCGTTCGGATCGGCCCACACCGTATTGACGTAGAGGCCGTCGGTGGGCACGACCTGGAGCGCCGCCCCCCCGGTGTAGGTGCCGAGGCTTGATCCGAGCGTGTTGAGGCCGTCGAAGGGGCAGGCGAGGAACTGGCGGCTTTCGTCGTTCGCGATCCGGCTCAACTGGATGAACTGGTTCGGGTGGATCTTTCCCACGGAAGCGGTCACCCGCTCGTCGCACCATGACTGATGCCAGTAGAGGAGATCCGGCGAGGTGGGATACGTCCACTGGAGGGCGTTCAGATTGACCGGCGCAGCGCCGACCGCGGCCCCGATCGTGTACGAATCGGGTTGGCCGAGCTCGACCCCGCTGCGGAGGAGGAATCCGACGCCGCCACGCCCGACGCTCGGATCATCGAAGAGCACCCAGTTGAAGCCGAGGTCGAGCCGCCCGGTTCCCGCGTCGCGCGGTTGTTCGTCGACGCTTCGGCTGGCATGCTGGAAGAGCAGGGTGTAGAAGACGTTCCACTCGAGCCCGAGTTCATCACGCGTCCAGTCGCCGATGTTCCGGAGGGGCCGTACCAGCGGCCCCAGCGGATCCGGGAACAGCGGATCGAGCGGCTCGGATCGCGTCGCCGTGACGTCGAGCGGAGAAGCCTGCCCCCGAAACGGAAAGAACGGTTCGGAACCGCCGTCGGGATTCCCGTCCGCGGCGTACCGGGTTCGGTCCACATCGGCCAATCGCGGTGTCCGCGACTCGGCCCGCTCGTCCTCGGCGACGCCGATGGAAGCGTGGGCGAGCGTGGCGATCAGTCCGGCGTGCATGATCGAGTTCATGCGTCTATCTTTCACCGCGACGAGCCATCCCGCAAGCAGCAGCGGTCCGTGAGCCGCTTCGACGGCCCAAGACACGAGGAATCTCCGAAAATGTCGAAATCATGCGTTCCGAAAATCCGAGCTGTTCTTCCGCTGTTCGCGGCGATGATCCTCGGCCTCTCGAACTGCGGCCCGGACAACATCGCCTATCAGAGTCTTCAGGACGCTCGGGTGATCGACGGTTTCCGGCTCGACGGGCGCGTGGACGGTGCCACGTTCGCGGACGCCGTCGGGGTGGTGGTGCTGGAGATCGGCGGCGGCGGACTCGGCATCGGAATGTACGGAGGCCACGGGATCGCGATCCGCCGGCTCGCCGACGGTTGGTCGGCACCGCTTCCGCTCGACTACATCTCGGGGAGCGTCGGGCTCCAGATCGGTGGTACTTCCACCGAGGTCGTCCTCGTGTTCCAGAGTGAATCGGCCTTCAACGACTTCGTGTTCGAGGGGACACGTTTTCTCGCGACCGCTTCCGGCACCGCGATCAGCGCCTCCGGCGGGGTCGGCGACCCACTCGAGGGTGAACAGACCATCGTGATCGACCGGAGCTCGGGGCTCTATGGCGGTGCGGTGATCGGCGGGCTCGGGGTGAGCATCGACGAGAAACTGATGCGTTCCTCCTACGGCGACGACGTGCTTCCCCTCGACGTCCTCTCGGGTCACGTGGATCCGCCGGCCGGCGCGACCTCGCTCTGGCGAAGCCTCGACGGTTGACCACCACCGGCGGCGATCGGATCACGCCTCCTCGGGTTCCGACGGTTCGGCGGCAGCCGCGGTGGTGTCGCCGGTCATCCTTGAGACGAGCGTGGCCCCGAGAAGCGTTCCCGCGGTCGTCTCCTCGCTGATCACGTGGTCGGCACCCGCCTCCCGCATCGCTTCGACGAATCGGGAGTATCGGCCCCGGGCCACGATGATCGCGTCGGCGTTCAGGGCCCTGAACTGGCTGATGGTGGCCATGGCGATCTGTGGCTCCGGCAGCGTCATCACCAGGGCCGCGGCGCGTTCCGCCACCGCGTGCGCGAGGATCTCCTGCTGGGCCGCATCTCCATGTTCCGCGTGATAGCCCGCTTCACGGGCCGCGGTCACGAGCCTCGGGTTCATGTCGATCACCAGCGGGACGATTCCGGCCAGCGCGGCGGTGTTGGCCACCTCCTCGCCCGCCGGTCCGTAGCCGACCACGATGGCGTGCCCGGAGATCTCGTCGCGGGGCGTGGTCTCGGGCGGGGCGATCCGCTTCCAGACCCGGCATCGGACGAGAAGGGATTCGATGCCGGTCGAGAGCGGGACCGCCTTCGCGACCAGCAGGGGGGCGGCGAAGAGCGATACGAGCGACGCCCCGATGGCGGCCTGGAACATGGGTGCTTCGATGATCCCCGACTGAAGGGCCTCGGTCCCGATCACGAAACTGAATTCGCCGAACTGTGCGAGGCACAGCGCGGAGGCGAGGGCGACCCGCCGATGGCCGCCGGTCACCCGGATCGCGAACCAGGCGATGGTGATCTTCAGCACCAGCCCCACGCCGAGAATGGCGAGCATGGTCTTGAGAATGTCGGGCTGGATCAGCTCGCGGACGTTCGCGAGCATGCCCACCGACGCGAAGAACAGGGTGAGGAACACGGCTCGAAGCGCGCCGGTGTCCGCCCGGATCTGCCGGGAGATGGAGACGCGGGCGAGCAGCACGCCCGCGACGAACGCCCCGAGGGCCGGTGAGAGCCCGAGTGCGTGACTTCCCCAGGCCGCTGACAGACAGGTGATGATCGCGGTGACGATCGCGAAGTCGCGATTGCGTCGGAGGATCATGGAGTCAAAGACGCGGGGGAGGATGAAGATGCCCGCCACGGCGATGGTGGCGATCATCACGAGCAGGCCGATCGCCGCGCTGGCGATCTGGTCACCCACGCCGGCGGCGTCGCCGTCGCCACCACCACCCCCGAGCAGGCCGATCAGGATGAGGACCGGAACCAGCGAGCCGTCCTGGGTGAGAAGGACCGCGAGCGTCGATCGCCCCCGGTTGGACTCGAGCTCGCCGCGATCGGTGAGCAACCGCGCCACCACCGCCGTCGAACTCAGGGCGACCATGCAGCCGAGGGTGAGCGCCACACGCAGATCGACGCCGAAGACCAGTGCGACCCCGGCGGCGGCGAGGATCGTGATCGAGACCTGGATCAGGCCCGCGATCGCACCGCGGAACCCGAATCCCCGCAGTCGGGTCGGGGTCATCTCCAGTCCGATCGAGAACAGCAGAAGCGCGACGCCGAGCTCCGCGATCAAGGTGAAGTTCGAACTGTCGCCCACGAGGTCCAGCACGCTCGGGCCCAGGAGCACGCCGGCGAGCAGGTAGCCGATGATCGCACTGATCCCGACGGCCTCCAGCACCACGCCCATCGCGACGGCCGAGCCGACGAGAAGGAGGACTTCTCCGAGAATGTTCCATCCGGAGAATTCGGGCATTCAAGGAGTCCGACGGGATCAGTGGTCGATCGACGGTCCGAAGTCTAGTCGATCATTCGACGTCGGCCGGGAAGCAGGAGATCTCCTGTCCACCGATCGCGGCGGATGCCATGAGCCCGCCGTTGGTCGACACGAACGCGGCGATCCCGTCCTTGAAATTCGCGTCGAGCGCGGCGCCCGCCTTGACCGCGGAGGCGCTCAGGCCGGCGGTGAAGGAGAAGTCGCCGGCGGTCACGGTGTTGAACGCGTTCTCGTCCTGCATGATCACGAGTTCGCTGAACGTCTCTCCACCGATCTGGAATCCGATCGATCCGGCGGCGAGCTTGGCGAGTCCCCACGGCTGGCCACCCTTGAAGACCACGCCGTCTCCACCCTGGCCGCCCAGGATGAAGGCGCCGCTCGCGACGCTGGGGAACATGATGACGCCGTAGGCATCATCGACCAGCGGCTTCAGGGTGGCGTCCTTCGCGACCATCCGGTCGATCTCCTTCCTGGCCTTCGGTGCCGCTTCGCTCATCTTGTCGTCCATCTCCGCCTGCGTGGTGGGAACGGATCCGCAGGAAGCGAACACGAGGGGGGTGGCGAGAAGGCTCATCAGGCCGAGGGTGGGGAGAAGCTTCATGTGTTTCCTTTTCGGGACTCTGGCTGACAATTGGCATCGATGTGTCAGGACAAGGGAAGGTGACGATCTGATTGCAGGACGAGTGGATCGGCGCAGCATTCAAACGGAGAGGGAATGTACGGACTCTTGAACCGGGCGGTCAAGGGGCGTGGCCGGATGCGGTTCGTCGAAGACGACGACGAGGTCCGTCGCGCGATCGTGGGTCTGCCTGCGGCGGATGGCTGGGCCGTCGACGGACGGGAGATTGCGTGCCGGGTCCGCGAAAGTCGGCCGGAGACGCCGGTGGTCCTGGTTTCCGGATTCGATTTACAGGAGGCACAGGACGCGATCGAAGGCCGGACCGCGATGCTCCTGAAACCGTTCACCATCACCGAACTCAACGCGGCGACGATCGGGCTCCTCTGATCGACAGGCGGTCCAGGTCGACTTCGGGTCGCCCGGTTCCACCAGTATTCCGTGTCGAAGCGGGGCCCCTTCGACATGAGTGCGGCCGGACGGCTTTCGGGGGGCGTCTGATGAACTTCAGGCTCGTTTTGCGGATTTCGTCTTGAATCGATCCGATGATCACTGACCACCGACACACCCGAACCAAGGATCGCCTGCCCATGTCCCATTCCCCCGAGCGTGATGAGGATCCGACCGAGCGACTGGCCAGTCTCCGCCATGAATTCGGCGAGCATGGTGGTGTGAACATGTCGATCGAGGCCTCCACGACCTTCACGGTCATGGAGGCGGGCACCATGCCCGAGATCTTCCAGGGGCAGCTCGGTCCCGACGAGGGCGGTTGCTTCCTCTACGGGCGTCACTTCAACCCCACGGTCTACGTGCTGGGACGGCAACTCGCGGCCCTCGAAGGAGCGGAGGCGGGATACTGCGCGGCAAGCGGGCTCGGCGCGATCGGCGCCGCCCTGCTGGGCCTCCTCGACCAGGGCGACCACGTCGTGGCCTCGGACACGCTCTACGGCGGCACGTGGGCGATGCTTGCCGAGTTCCTTCCGCGGAAGTGCGGCATCAACACGACCTTCGTGGACGTGACGGATCCGGAGGCGGTTCGAAACGCCATCACGGATCGAACGAAGGTCGTCTACGTCGAATCACTCGCGAATCCGACGCTGCGTGTCACGGACATTCCGGCCGTCGCGGCCATCGCGCACGAGCATGGTGCGAAGCTGATCGTCGACAACACCTTCACGCCGCTCGCGATCTCTCCGATCGAACAGGGGGCCGACGTGGTGGTTCACTCGCTCACGAAGTTCGTGAACGGGGCGAGCGATTTCATCGCTGGGGCGGTGCTTGGAACGGAGGAGTTCATCGGATCGCTGATGGATCTCCACACCGGACCGCTGATGATCCTCGGGCCGACCATGGATCCCCAGGTGGCCCACTCCATCAGCCTCAGGATCCCGCACCTTCCCCTGCGGATGAAGGAGCATGCGGGACGTGCCATGGAATTCGCGACGCGGCTCGATGCGGCGGGAGTTCCGGTCGGCTATCCCGGGCTTCCGGGCCATCCGGATCACGACCTCTTCAAACGGATCAGCCGATCGGAATTCGGTTTCGGTGGACTTCTCACCATCGACGCGGGCACCAGGGAAAGAGCGGAGACGCTCATGGAAGTCCTTCAGAACCGTGAGGGTTTCGGTTTCATGGCCGTCAGTCTCGGTTACTTCGACACGCTGATGTCCTGCTCGGCGAGTTCCACTTCGAGCGAGATGGACGAAGCGTCGATCACCGCCGCGGGGATCTCGCCGGGGCTCCTCCGGATGTCGATCGGATACACAGGCAGCATCGAGCAGCGATGGAACCAGCTCGATCGTTCCCTTCGGCGGTGCGGTCTGATCTCGTGATTGCGCGGCGTCTCCAACGGGCCCGGCCTCAGGCCAGCGCCCGTTCGATGACCGCGAGGATCTTCCGGCGGCCTTCGTTCGCCACCGCGAGGGGATCGCGCTTCCAGTACGCCGGGTTGTAGAGTTCGAGCGAGATACATCGTTCGAAGCCGATGTCGCGCAGATCACGAAGGCACTGCTCCAGCGGCAGGATGCCGTCGCCGGGGAAGACGCGGTGTTCGTCCTTCAGGTCGGGCTTCGCGGGCGTCGCTGGCGCGTCGTTGAACTGGAAGATCGCGATGAAGTCGCCCTGGAGCTGCCGGAGTCCGGAGAAGCCGGAGTCGCCGATGTGCATGTGGAAGACGTCGGGGATGATCCGGGCTCTCGGGTGATCCGCATCCAACGCGATCGCCGCGGCCTGTCCGAGTCGGGCGGCGCCGGGCAGGAACTGCACGAAGACCATCGCGGGATTCAAGTCGAACTCTTCCAAGCCCATCACCAGGAGATCGCGATACCGCGCACTGGCCCACGCGAGATCGAATTCGGGCCAGGGGCGGGCGGGTTGCGGGATCACTTGGATGTGCCGGGCCCCGATCGCCGACGCCATTCGCATGCGATCCCGCGTCGCGGGCAGTCCGGCGTCCCATTCCGGCCGGGTGGGCGGAATGGCGTTCCAGAGTCCGATCACCGAGGGGACGAAGAGGCCTGCGTCTTCGATCCGTCGTCGCAGATCCGAAAGCGATCCGCCTTCGCGTTCGAAGTCTCGGAGCTCGCCTTCCCATGGTTCGATCGCGTCGAATCCGGCTTCCGCGGCGATTCGCACCTTCTCGAGCAGGGCGGTCGGCCGGATGGTCGCGGTGTCCAGGCAGAGCGGCCACGGACTTCGTCCCTGCTGGAAGCGTCGAACTGGTATCGGTGGAGGATCGTCCGCGGCGTCGGTCGGACCGGTCGCGCCCGCGGAGACGATTCCGGCGCCGAGTCCGGCCAGCGCGGTTCGTCGATCGATTTCCGGTGGCATTCATCGCTCCCACGGGGGTTGGGGGGTGGTCGTCGGTGCTCTCGCCGACTCCCCAGCGTAACGAGGTGAGCCGGATTTTCGGGCTCTTGATGGTGCCTTCGGCTGGTAGATTGGAATCCACCCGGAGAGCCCCGCATGCCGAGCCGTATTCACCGCCACCAGATCGTCACCGTGCTGTTGATGATGTTCATCACGCTTCCCTCGCCCGCGCAGACCACGCCCACCGATGAAGTCCGCCTCGAGGCGGCCCTCGAGCTCGCCGGATCGAACCGAGCCGAGATCGCCCGGGCGGTCGCCGAGGCGCCCGAATCACACCGAGCCGACATGGTCTGGCTGGTCGGCCGGATGCCCGAAGCCGACCTTCGGTCGCTCACCGCGGATCAACTGCTCGAAAATCTCCGCCTCGCCGTCGAGGCGATGGAGGCGGCCCCCTGGCGGGACGAGGTTCCGCGCGAGATCTTTCTCGATGCGGTCCTGCCCTATGCGGTGGTGAACGAGCGACGGGACGACTGGCGTGCCGATTTCCGAGCCCGCTTCCTCCCGATCGTCGAATCCGCGTCCTCACCGGCCGAGGCGGCGGCGTTGCTCAACCAGAAGGTCTTTCCGCAGGTCGGCGTGAAGTACTCCACCAAGCGGCCGAAGGCGGACCAGTCCGGGCTGGAGTCGATCGATGCGGGGCTCGCGTCGTGCACCGGGCTCAGCGTGCTGCTCGTCGAGGCCTGCCGGGCGACCGGGGTGCCCGCTCGATTCGTGGGCGTGCCGCTCTGGTCCGATGGCAGCGGCAATCACAGTTGGGTGGAGATCTGGGACGGCGAGCGATGGCGATTCACCGGCGCGGCGGAACCCACCGGCATGGACCTCGACAAGGGCTGGTTCGCCGGCCGGGCTCGTGGTGCGGTGCGGGATGACCCGCGCCGCGCGGTCTGGGCCAGTACCTGGAACGATTCACCCGCCCACTTTCCACTGGTCTGGGCGGCGCAGGATCGAAGCGTTCGCGCGGTCAACGTCACCGATCGCTACACCGCCGACCCGGTCGAAGTCCCGGAAGGATCCGGCCGACTGTATGTCCGGCTGCGTGATCTCGAGTCCGGCCGTCGCATCGCGGCACCAGCGGTCGTGGCGGTGGACGGCACGATCATCGGACGAGGCATGACGCGGGACGATTCCTTCGACGGCAACGATCACCTGGAGTTCGTGGTTCCTCTGGACGCCGACTTCATGGTTCGCTTCACACTGCCCGATGGCGAGCTGGAGGCCGGTCAGCGGTTCTCGCGCGACGAGCAGCTGCTCGACGTCGAAACCGGGGTCGCCGTGAACGACGGGAAGAAGTCCGATGAAACGGGGCTCTCCCGGAGGCGGGCCGAGGCCGAGATCGAGCGGGCGGTGCGGCGTCATCGGACGATGATCCGGCGAACCCGTGCCAAGGAGATGGACGCGAAGGCCCTCGAACTCGACGGACGCCGCATGCCGTTCTGGTATTCGGTCAATGGTGAACCGCCCGCGGGCGAGGGACGGAGTCTCTACATCTCGATGCACGGCGGCGGTGGGGCACCACCCGCGGTGAACACGCAGCAGTGGGAGAACCAGAAGCGTCTGTACAAGCCCGCCGAAGGGATCTATCTCGCGCCGCGGGCGCCGACCGACACCTGGAACCTGTGGCATCAGGGGCACGTCGACGACTTCTTCGATCGGTTGATCGAGAACCTGGTGGTGTTCGAGAACGTCGATCCGGACAAGGTCTACTTCATGGGCTACTCCGCGGGCGGCGACGGCGTCTACCAGCTCGCGCCCCGGATGGCGGACCGACTCGCGGGTGCGGCGATGATGGCCGGACATCCCAACGAGACCAAGCCCGACGGCCTCCGGAACCTCCCGTTCACCCTTCACATGGGGGGCGAGGATGGGGCGTACGACCGGAACCAGATCGCACGCCGCTGGAAGACGACGCTCGCGGAACTCGCGGCCGGCGACGAAGGCGGCTACCCGCACGAGGTGGTGATCCACGAAGGCAAGGGGCACTGGATGGACCGCGAGGATGCGGTCGCGGTTCCGTGGATGGCGAAGCATCGTCGCGTCTCCCGGCCGGAGCGGATCGTCTGGCTGCAGGACGACGTGACGCACCCGCGGTTCTACTGGCTCGCGGTCGACGAACCGAAGGCCCGCGAACGGATCGTGGTGGAGCGGTCGGGCAACGTCATCGAAATCCTGGAAGGTGGCGAACGCGGGCTTCGAATCAGGCTCGACGACTCGATGGTCGATCTCGACCAGCCGGTGATCGTGAAGCGCGACGCCGAGGTGATCTTCGAAGGCCTCGTCCCGAGAAGCCGCGCGGTGATCGACCGCACCTTGAAGGAACGCGGCGACCCGGCCGGGGTCTTCACCGCCGAGGTGGTCGTGCCCGCCGCGACGAAGTCCTGAGGCGATGCCGGCTCACCCTCCGAATCCGGTTCGAATCGCCCTGATCGGCGATTCCATGATCGCCCAGCGGGTGCTCGGCCGCCTGCTCGAGTCGGGGTTCGAGATCACGGCCTGCCTTCCCGGCGGCGATGCCTTCGCCGCGGAAGCGCGTGCCAGCGGGGTTCGCACCGAAGCGGTCGGCGCGGATCTCGCGACGCTGTGCCGCGAACCGTGCGACTGGATTCTCAGCGTCTTCAACACCCGCATCCTGCCGGCCGAGGTGATCGACCACCCCGCCCGAGGCGTCATCAACTTCCACGATGGACCGTTGCCCCGATACGCGGGGCTGTATGCGCCGACCCGGGCGTTGCTGGATGGGGCCGACGAGCATGGCGTCGCGTGGCATCTGGTGGACGAGGGGATCGACACCGGGGATCTTCTGGTCACCGAGCCGGTTTCGATCGAGGCGGGCGATACGGCGCTCACGCTGCAGCTTCGATGCGTCGAAGCGGGGTGCCGGTCGTTCGAGCGACTGATCCCGGTGCTTCATGAAGCCGATCCGCAGGGCCGCGTTCAGGACCCATCGCTTCGAACGTTCTTCGGGAGCGGC
>NYSY01000098.1 GCA_002683215.1 Planctomycetaceae bacterium | reverse complement strand
GAGGACGTCGACCACGTTCCGGTAGTACCTCGGATGACCATACCCGTACACGGAGGTCGTTTCGTAGTTCGCGTTTCGAACGTCCTCGTCGTAGTCGCGCTCGTCGGCGAAGTCCCAGGTCTGGATCTCGTTCACCGCGACGCCGCCGATCCGGACCGTTCCGCGCTCGCCGAGGATGGTCAGCGAGCCTTCGAGATTCTTCGGGTAGGTGAGCATGGTCACCGCAAGGGAGCCGAGGGCGCCGTTCCGCCAGCGGACGTTCATCACGCCGGTGTCCTCGACCTGGATGTCCCGGGCGAGGGTGGCGGTCATCGCGTGGACCTGGTCGATGGGACCGATGAGCCAGTCGAGCAGGTCCACGTAGTGGCTGGCCTGGTTCATGAACGCGCCGCCGTCGAGCTCCCAGGTGCCGCGCCACCGATCGGTGTCGTAGTACGCCTGCGGCCGCGTCCAGAAGACGTTGACGTTCGCCATGTAGATCCGACCGAACCGACCTTCGAGGATCGCGCGACGGAGAAGCTGGAGCGTGGCGTTGAAGCGGTTCTGCTTCACGACGAAGAGGCGGACGCCGGCGTCGTCGCAGGCCTCGACCATGCGAAGTCCATCGCTCCACCGGGTGGCCATCGGCTTCTCGGTCATCACGTGGACGCCGGCCGCCGCGATTTCGGCGGTCTGCCTCGGATGCATCCCGCTCGGGGTGCAGACCGCGACGATGTCGGGATTCGTGTTCGCGAGCATCTCGGGGAGCGAGGTGTGTCGCGGAGTGTCTCCGGGGATGAAGTCCTGTTCGAGTCGGGCCGGATCGGTGTCGCAGGCACCGACCAGTTCGAGGTCGTCTCCGAGCTCATCGATGGCTCGGAAGTGATTCTTCGAGATCCGGCCGCAACCGGCGACGCCGATTCGAATTCGCCGCCCCTTCACGGGCTTTGCCTGATGTTCGATCAATTGAAGGCTCCCTCTCGGCCAGATGAATGACGCTCGGCCAGCCGACCGAGGGCGAATTCTATCGAACTTTCGCGGTTTCCGGAGTCACCCGGCGGGCTGTCGGTGGCGCACGCAGACGGTCTCCACCGCGCCGGCCACCGCGTCGACCTCGGCCGGGGTCATCGAGGGGAAGAGCGGGAGGGAAAGGCAGCCTTCGAACCACGTATCCGCGTTGGGACAACCTGTTTCGGGGATCTCGGCGAGTTTTTTCCAGACCGACATGTGATGCAGCGGCTTGTAATGGACGCTGGTGCCGATGCCGAGGGTGGCGAGTTCCTCCGCGAAATCGTTCCGGTCGAGGCCGGATTCGGGCCGGAGGCGGATCACGAAGAGGTGCCACGCATGGGAATCGGCCTCCGATTCGACCGCGGGGAGCGCGAACTCCTCCCGATTTCCGAGTCGTTCGTGGTATCTGGCGGCGATTCCTCGTCGCGCGTCCCGGCTCGCGTCGCTCCGTTCGAGCTGGGCGAGCCCGATCGCGGCGGCCAGGTCGGTCAGGTTGTACTTGTACCCCGGGGCGACGACGTCGTATTCCCAGGCGGCGCCGATGCGGGTGTGTCGGTCCCACGCGGATCGGTCGATTCCATGGAGTCGCATGCGACGAATCCGCGATGCGATCGCGTCGTCGTCGGTGGTGACCATGCCCCCTTCGCCCGTGGTGATCGTCTTGTTGGCGTAGAAACTGAAGCAGCAGGCCACCGAACCCACCGGGCTCCCCACGGGCGTGCCATCCGAATGCCGGGCGGGAAAGGCGTGGGCGGCGTCCTCGACGACCTTGACGCCTCGTGCTTCGCAGACGTCGATGATCCCCGGTGAGCCGGAGGTACCGCGCATCCGGCAGGCGGTACCGGTCAGATGCACGGGAATGACGCAGGCGATTTCCGGATGGGCATCGAGGGCCGCCTCGACGATGGCGGGGGTCAGCAGGCCGGTGATGGGGTCGACATCGGCGATCCGGACGAGTCCGCCGAGGTACTCGACGACTTCCGCGGTGGCGGTGAACGTCACGCTGGGGACCAGCACCTCCGAGCCGGGGCCTACACCCGCGGCCTCGCATGCGAGATGAAGCGCTGCGGTGCAGGAGTTCACGGCGATCGCATGCTTCGAACCGGTGGCCTCCGCGAAAGCCGCCTCGAAGTCGAGGACCCGGCCGCCACTGGTCAACCAGCCGCTTTCGAGCACCTCGCGGACGTACCGAAGTTCGTTTCCGCTCGCATCGACTCGGAAGAAAGGGACGTTCATCGCGGGGATTCTCCCCCATCGGGAGCGTGGAATCCAGTCCCCGTGGCCAGAACGGCCCGAGCGGTCACAAATAGCAGGGTCAGATCGCCGAGGAAGGACCGATCGCGAACGTACGCTTCGGCGAGGTCGAGCTTTCGGGGCAGGATCTCATCCCGATACGTCGACTCGGGGTCCTTGGAAGCGGCGAGGAGCGCTTCTTCGTGGCGAAACTCGAGGGAAGCGGCATCAGTCAAACCGGGCCGGACCGAGAGGATGGTCCTCCATCGTTCCGGATGGACCTTGGTCCACTCCGGGACCTCCGGCCTGGGGCCGACGAGGCTCATGTCCCCCACGAGCACGTTCCAAAGCTGGGGTAATTCGTCGACTTTGGTTCTTCGGATCCACACGCCCACCCGCGTCACTCGAGCAGTCGCTCCCGGAGTGAATCCCGGATCGGATCGTTCATGCACCGACATCGAGCGGAATTTCAGCAGCGTGAAGGGACGTCCGCGGAGTCCGATCCTGGTCTGCCTGAAGAGTGAAGGCCCCTTCGATTCGATTCGCACGAGGGCGCCTACCGACAGGAGCAGAGGGAACAAGATGAGAATCGCCACCGTGCTGACGAAGATGTCGAAGAGGCGTTTGAGAGGCATGGGCTCCACCGATCAACGAACAGGATTTCGCGCACAGTAGAGAATGAGCAATTGAAACGCGAGATAGTTCGCGAATCTGGTGACCCCGATCCAGAAGAAGAAAGCCGAGGTGTCTCCTCGCGGACCGACCACCAATATCGTGATGCAGAGGGTTGAGAAGGCGATGATGTTCCAGTATCCGCCGAGCTTGTTGTTCTTCGTGCTCGTAATGGTCGTGCTCAGCGGTGATGCCACGAACTGGGCGGCGAAGGCTGGGGCCAGAAACTGCAGGTACGTCCCGGCCTGTCGCCAGGCTTCGCCGAAGACCACGGCCACGATGTCCGGGCCGAAAAGGAGCATGATGATCATCGGTGCCAGCGCGACCGCCCACATCCGACTCATGATCGTGAGGACATGTCGGTCCGCGCGCCTGCCGTTGCTCGTGAGTTCCGCGACCTTTCTGAGATTCACGGATCCGATGGTGGCGCCTGCCAGCATGATCGGTGCCGCTGCGATTCGACTTGAGAGTTCGAACCAGCCCAGCACTTGCTCGTCGTAGTAGGTTGCGATGCCCACGAACGGCACCATCAGCATCAGTGAATTGAAGATGCCGGTCGTTGCGTTTAGGGCGGGAAAACTTCGGAACCTCCAGAGGACGTACGTGGTTCGATTCGACCACTTGAGCATCCGGATTTGAATCCAGTTCCTGTTCCAGAAGCCGATCAGAAGCAATGCTGCGGCTTGTCCGACGCATGCTCCGAGGATCAGCCCCTCAGCCTCGAGGCCGAGTAGTGCGAACGCGATCGAGGAAAGGGACGTCGTTGTGGCGAGAAGAAGTCGTATGAGTCCCAGTCGGAAGAAGTTTCCGGTGCGCACGAGTACGAACTGCATCAAGACCACGCTTGCAGCGAGGGCGGCGTAGCTCGGAACCATGGTGGTGAAGAACGCGGATCCGAGGACCTGCTGGTCGGGCTGGAACAGGCGAAGGAGCACGACGGCCAAGACCAGCAGCGGAGTGATGCCCACGATGCACTTGGCCCCGAGTCCAAGGAGCTGGCGTGCGACGGCATCGGAGCGAGGTACCGGTACGGCGACATCGAATTTGCCCGCGAGGTTGGGGATCGCGATGTTCGGAAGGATCATGAAGATCGCGTAGACCCCGGCGTTCTCCGGTTCGTAGACGCGGGTGATCACGGGAACCGAAAGAAGCGCGACTGCCTGAGCGAGAATGGTGCCGAAGCTCGCAGCGCCGATCTGGCGATAGAAACTTGGGCCGGAATCCGGATCTCGGCACGGGGCTTGCTTCATGGTCGGGAGTAGATCATCTGGCGTTGAGTTTTCAATTCTCGGTCTCGCGATGAGTGGTGCGAATGCTACCCGGTGGAAGTTCCGTTCGGTTTCCGCGGCATGTTCCGTGGTCAGGGGCTGTCTCCTGACGGTCCTCGGGGGCGTGGTCCGATCTGAGCCGTTCGAAGCCCAGGCCGTCCATCGATCGGCGGGTTTCTCGCGACCGGGTTCCGCGCGCCGAAGTCAGCAGGCATCGTGATGATTCTTGTCGATGATTGACCTGAGAAACGGAACTGGTGGCGCGACCGGCATTCGCTCGAGATGTCATGGGGCCCCCAGTTTCCAGGTCCGATCCCTCCTCGCGCATCAACGCCCGTTCCCCAGCCTCGCGCCGGCGATTCGTCGCGACGAGTTTCCGCGTCGCTTGCGGCGGGCGGCGAAGACCGTTGAAGCGACGCGGGCAAGGCCGTCCGGAACTACGGGGTGTAGGTGCTGAACACGGCATCGATCTTGAACGGCCGGGTTTCGGTCCGCTCGTGTTCGAGGGCCGGGGTCGCGGACGGGGCGACGGGGCGAGCGGGAGCGAACTCCGGTCATTCGGATTTCATCAGCCACCCGACGAGGTGCGTTCGGAGAAACGGGATCGTATTGAAGACCCGATAGCCGATTGGTCCGAGCCGGTTCAGACGCCGGCCGATCGGCGGTGCGAGCGTGACCCTTCGGAACCTTGCGGCAGCTTGCGGGAAGAGCTCGAGCACCCGCGATCGCGGAACCCCTCGGACGTCCGGATTCCGGGGGTTGTTGTAGACGAAGTCGTACCAGAGAACGGCGCCGCCCGGTCCGACCAGTCGCCACATCTCCTTCGCGAGTGCAGCCTGCACGTCGTCATCGAGGACCGAAGTGAAGACGGTGCTTGCGAAGACCACGTCGAAATCGCCGGATTCGAGGTTCGTCTCGCATGCGTCACCGAGCCTGATATCGCAGGCCGGGGGGAGGATTCGCTTCGCGTTCTCATAACGATCCGGAAGCAGTTCGATTCCGGTGCAGCACTCGGGCTGGACACCCATCTGGATGAGCTCCGCGAGCTCGCTGCCGTTTCCGCAGCCGACTTCAAGCAATCTGATTCCGGACCGGCCTCCCGGCCGGGCGTTCTCCAGCATGCGATCGTAGTGCTTGTACCGCTCGGCCCTCGCCTGCTCGTTGAAGACGTCGGTCGGGTGGTTCGCCCGGTCGGCGTATGCGGCATGGATGCGTTCGGTCTCACGTGCCCTCGCGGATTCCACCGCGTTCCGAACATCCCCGGCGTGGCGTTCCTCCGCGTCTGCATCGCTCACGGCGTCCGTCCTTCCGCGGCGATGGATTCGAGGTGCGAAGCGAGGTCGTCGATTTCGTCGCGTGATGCAAGGTGCGTCTCGCGGTACCGGACCGTCCGGTCTTGAAGGGCCGCAAGTCGATCCGGTTCGGCGGCGATGGCCGCGAGTTCGTCAGCCATCGATGCGCCGTCGCCGGATCGATAGCGGACGCCGATGCCGTGGTCGTCGATCATGCTGGCGATCGCACCGTCCACGCCGGCGACCAGGGGAAGGCGCATTTCGAGGTACTCGTTGATCTTGTTCGGGACGTTTCGTCGGAAGTTGTCAATATTCCGGTACGGCGCGAGGCCGAGGGAGGCGTGTTCGTAGAGGTACGTGAGTTCGCGAAGCTCGAGACGCGGCAGGACCAGCACCGAATCGACGTCGCGGGCGGCGATCTCCATCCGATCCCACAGATCTCCACTGCCGCACAGCACGAGCCTCAGTCTCCCCGAGCCTTCGGCATCGAGCCGACGCCCCGCCTCGATCACGGTCTCAAGTCCGTACGTACGCCCGAATGCCCCCGCGAAGACCACGTCGATTCGCTCATCGGGAACGTATCCGAGGGCCTCGAGCGTCCGCTCGGCTTCGAATCGGTCCTGGGAATCGAGGCTCATCGGACGAAATCGGAAGCCGAAGGATCGATCGAGGGGGGTGCGGGTCCGCCCGCTGAACCCGATACCCCAGTCCACATAGCTGTCGGTCACTCCGGTGATCGCCGTCGCGTGCGACATCGCGGTCCGAGTCATTTCGAAGTAGCGCCGAAGCAGCATCCGCCCCGCCGGCCGAAGTCGCGGGGAGAGAAGGTCGAGCCACAGGGACGGCCAGAGATCTCGGACGTCTAGTACGGCTGGAATCTCGTGGTTCCGGGCGTATCTCGTCGCTTCCACGCCAAATTCGGGAATCGGCCACCCCGCGAAGAGCAGATCGGGCGGGTCTTCGTCCCGAACGAGCTCTCGCCAGCGTCGGCCCATGAGATGATTGTTGACAAGCCGCCGGGGACTGACATGCGATCGATATCCCAGTGACTTCACGAGTCTGATCTCGAGCGAGGGGTTCACCCGGATCGATCGGTCGCAGCCGTTTCGGTGTCTTTTTCGGTAGTGGTCGAAGTCGGAAGTCCACCACACGACTTCGTGGCCTCGTTTCACCAGCCTCTGTGCGAGCATGCCGCAACGCATGAGTCGGGCCTCATGCTCGGTGGGGATGGGCTCGAAGTGGTTCAGCAACCAGAAACGCATGACGTTCGGAGTATCACCGAAATCCTCCACAGCGTCATCTTGACCCATGTTCCCGTCGCAGGGTCGGTCGTCGTGATTCACGGCGTCGCGCAGGTGGAAAAGGGGGCTGGGGTCTCGTCGCAGGTCGGCGTCGCCCGTTTCGCGATCGGCTTTGGATCAGAGGTCGCCCTCGACGCAGCCCATGATCTTCCGGGCGATCGTCCGGGACGCCGTGCCGTCCCCGTAGGGATTGGATCGAATCACCTCCGGTGCCCTTGCTTCGACGATGTGCCTCGCGATTTCATCGGCCCGCGGATCGCAGATCGTGTTCCATCCCATCTCGACGAGCTCCACCCACTCCGTCTCTGTCCGAATGGTGACGCAGGGAACCTGGTGGAAGAACGCCTCCTTCTGAACGCCGCCGGAATCGGTTGCGATGGCCCGGGCCGATGATTCGAGTCTCGTCATGTCCAAGTAGCCCAGCGGCTCGCGGATTCGAAGTCGCTCGGTGGCGAAGTCGAGTAGGCCGGCCCGGGCGAGGGCCTTGCCGGTCCTGGGATGGAGCGGCAGCACGACGGGGCAGGACTCCGAGACTTCGGCCAGCGATCTGAAGATCGACTCGAGACGCGCGGGGTCGTCAGTGTTCTCGGCTCGGTGGATGGTGGCGAGGATGTACCCGCCCGGAGTGAGCTCGAGTCGGTCGATGATCGTCGAGCGGCGGGCCGCGATTTCGGAGGCCGCGATCGTCGCATCGAACATCACGTCGCCGGACAAGACGACCTGGTCACCGGTGATGCCTTCCCGCGCCAGATTGGCGACGGCGGCCGTGGTCGGTGCGAACAACATCGAGGACAGGTGATCCGTGACGACCCGATTCGACTCTTCCGGCATTCGACGGTTGAAAGAGCGGAGCCCGGCTTCGACATGATCGATCGGAACGTGCAGTTTGGAGGCGGCGAGGGCGCCGGCGAGCGTTGAATTCGTGTCGCCGTACACCAGTACCCGGTCGGGGAGTTCATCGAGGATGATCTGCTCGATGCGCTCGAGCATCCGGCCGGTCTGCATGCCGTGCCTGCCCGATCCGATCGCCAGGTGATGAGCCGGTGCGGGGGTCTCGAGTTCCTCGAAGAACACATCCGACATCGACGGGTCGTAGTGCTGCCCCGTGTGGATCATGGTCTCTCGGATGTCGTGGTCCACCATCGACTTTGAAACGACTGCGGCCTTCACGAACTGGGGACGAGCGCCCACGATGGTGAGGATGTGCGGTCTCGTCGTCATGGCCGAGGATTCGTTCCGTGTTCAGGCCGGCTCGCCGGGGCGAGTCTAGTCGGCGTCCGCCATCGAGGCGCCGGGCCGGATCGGCAATGGTGGAATGTTCAGGCCAACGCACCGTAGGTGTTTCGAAGGACCTCGGCTTCTGACTCCCAGTTCAGTTTCGATTGAATGGCGTGACGGCCGTTCTCGCCCATCGCATGCGCCTGCTCCGGGTGCTGATACATCCAGTCGATGGCGGCAGCGATCGCCGCTGTATCCGAGGGGTCCACGAGGACGCCGCATTCGTGGGTCTCGATGATCCTGCGCCAAACGGGGAAGTCGGACGCGATGACCGGCAGGCCGGCCCCCATGTACTCGAAGAGCTTCGTCGGCAGGGATTCGCGGTAGGCCGTCGTCGGTCGCAGGAGGACCAGGCCGGCGACGGCCTTCGCCAGACGCTCCTTGACGACGGTCCGGGAGGACCAGCCGCAGCACAGGAGATGTCCCGATGACGAGGCCGCATCGAGCCTTGCGTTCACGACGGCATCATCCGTCGTGCCGTGGAGCTCGAGCCGTCGCGCCGGCGTGGTCGCCGCTTCGAGACCGGCGATCATCTCCAGCGTTCCTCGGTCGACATCAAGGCCTCCGACGTAGATGAGGTTGCCTCCCGCCGCGGGCCTCAAGGTCTCCGGGACGACCTCCGTCAGTCGGGGGTAGTTGCGAAGGAGTTCGGAGTTTCGTCGCGGAAATCGCCGGCCGATCTGCGGGGTCACGAACAGGTTTCTGGAGAAAAACCGGCTTCCGAGATTCTCGAGGAGCCATATGGAGAAGCCGATGATTCTTCTGATGGGGACTGGAATCCACTTCTTCGTCCGCATCTTCTCCGGGTAGTCCTCGTGGACGTCGTAGATGACCTCGTATCCAAGCATGCGTAGAAAGAGCCCTGCCGGAATCAGCTCGGGATCGTGAAAGTGGACGATATCGGGACGCAGTCTCCTCGCGCGGCGCCAGATGCCGAGGGACATCAGGCCTCGTCGGATTCGATTCCTCGGAGTCGGAAGGATGTGAAGCTCGACGCCTTCAGGAGGGTCGCACGCCTCGGACTTCGCCTCTCTCGCCATCAGCACCACGTCGTATCCGTCCTCCGCGAGACTCCCGCAGATCTTGCGGCAGATACGATTGTCGTCCCACGGATGGACGGTGCTGAGTTGAAGGACGCGAGGTTTTGAATCAATGCGGGGTTGCATGGGGGGCAGGCGGGTGGTTTCTTCCGACGTCGAAGACCGTTGGGCATCAGGGCGTGATCGGCGAAGATACAAGATGATTTTCGCGGAGCATGGCAACACGTCGTCCAGCCAGATCAGGCCGAAGCGAGCGCTTCTTCGGTGACGATGACGGCTTCGGGTCCAATCGCCCCGACAGTGGATCAGGTGGTTCCAAGCCGGATTGACCTCTACTCCCCTGGAGCGGCGGGTGGCCGACGGGGCCGGCTGACAAGCCTGGCCTCTTCGACCTCCGTGACGCGGATCGGATTTGTTCCATACGGCGCTTCGTATTGAAGCTCGATGCTGTCGATGGAGAACTGCGTCCGGAGAAAGACCGTGATCTCTTCCGGAGCTTCCGCACAAACGCCATCCCATACGTACCGCTGATCCCATGGTTCGGTGACGTAGAACCGGTAAAGACCCGGCAAGCGAAACTCGATCTTGACGCGATATCCCAGCCGGTCAGGATCGGGCAACGAGCGTTTCAGAGGTTGTCCCCGTACTCGCCGGAGTTGCGAGAGGAACCCATCGATTTCGCGTGCGATCTTCAGGCGATCGGAATCAATGGCGATGTATTCGACAGGCCTGGGCGACTCGAGCAACTCGAGCATGAGAGACGTGACTGGCGTCTCGAGGCTGGCTGCGCGAGTCCACTCCGGCGACATCATGATCTCGAGCATCGGGGAATTCGTCCAGCAAGCCGGGAAATAGTTGCTGTAGAAGATGTTTCGGACGCCGAGTCCCTTCAGCAGATCTCGGGACTCTTCCGGGGTTTCGCCGAGGTAGGTCGGGATCAATCGATCGTCGATGTGACTGATCATGCCGCTGCCGACCCAGCGTCCCCACGGTCCTTGGCTGGTGACGATCGTCTTGAACGGCTCGTCTCGCGTGAGGTCGCGAGCGAACGAGAGCGACAGATCCCGGCTCGTCCCCCTCGCCAGCCAATCGTTCGACGATGGGTCGGTGACCGAGGTCATCTCCATGCGTCCGACAAGGGCGAGGAGTATCGCCGCGACCGTCGAGGTGGCCATGAGTCCCGATACCCAGACTCTCCACGGGATCGGGAATGCAGAGACCCCGATGGCGGCGAGCACGGCTGCCGCAGGCATTGTGGTCATCGGATATCGCGGATTCTTGATGACGAGATCGATTCCAGCGATGCCGGTGATGACCATGACCGCGAGGAAACCGAGTAGGAAGACCATGCTGAGTCGCGCGGCCGGCGTGGCTCCGCGCGCAAAGGAACGGAAGACTCCGGGTATGGCTGCGATCCAGAGAAGTCCGAAGAAGCGGATGTCCGTGAATAGTTGGACGACCTTCGCGAAACGTTCCCACGGACTGTGCAATTTCCGCCGGATGCGGAGATCCACTTGTTCGCCGAGGGAGTCGATTTCCCAGACCTTGACCAGATCACTGACCGGCGAGCCTCGCTCGAGCAGATTCGCCAGATATTGCCAACCGCCCAGAAGGCAGGTTGTCCCAATCACGATGGTCGTGACTCGAACTCGTCGGGAGAGCGATTCAGGTGACAGCAGGATGATCGAGAGGGTCAGTAGCGCGATCGAAGCGATGGAACTCGAGTGAACGCTGGCGAGTCCTCCGGACGCGATTCCGCAGCTGACGGCCAGGCCCAGCGTCGGGTTCCTGAGAAGCTGAAGAACGCCGAGCATGGCGGAGGCCGTGAGCGAGATCCTGATCGGATCGATGGACAGATCCATCGCCTGAATCAGGAAGAAGGGGGCCGAGGATCCGAAGATGACCGCAAGTGTTCTCGAGACTCCTGCTGGAACCAGGAGCGTGACCGAGGCGAGGTACAGGATGCTGTACCAGGTGGTTACCACGCGCATCGGAATGTCCGGCAGAGCCACTGCGGGATCGATGCCGGTGGCCACGAGCGCGGCATAGCCTCGCGGGTGGGAGGATGGGAAGAAGAATCCGGTCACCGGATCCGCCGGGGTCACCGGGTAGGGCGCCGTTCCACCCTGTTCGGCGAGTCTCACGGCGAGCAGCCCGTACTCGGTGGCGTCGTGCGCCATGATCGGGGTGATCCAGGGCATGACCAGGAACACGGCGATCGAAACGGCGGCCAGGATCATCAGCGGGATGCTGGTTGGTATCTCCGGTTCGGATTTTGAAGGGGGGACGGCCGCCGTGGTGTTCGAGCGAGGCCAGAATCCGATCACTCCGCAGGTGATGATCAGTACGGATCGTGTGAGGCTCGGGGGAAGCAGGAAATCCAGTTCGACCGGAAGCAGCGCGATCAGAACGGGCCCTGCCGAGAGTCCGATGATCCAGGCGCTGCTCTGCGGGCACCCCAGTCGGCGGAGTACGAGCGCACAAGCGATGCCGCCCGCGAGGAGAATGAAGATGAGCTCGCTCAAGATTCAGGTTCCGATCCGGATTGATGGCTCGTGGGGGCGGCTTCGTTCGGGCTGTTGAGCGGATCGAGATGCCTGCATCGACCGAATCCACCCGATCGAATCTCGCCAGCGTACTTTGTACGTGGTGTCATGGCTTCGAACTCCCGGTCCGGGTCGTCCTCCCATCGATCGCGTGCGCCGTCGATGCTCGTCACTTGGAGTTTCCGTGGATTGGCGTGGCGCTTCCTTCTTCATGCTCGGCCCGCGGGAGCATCGCGAGCGACCAGACCTGGTTGGCGAGCTCCCACGGTGATCCCGATCGTGCGTACTGGGTGGCGATGGAAAGCCGAAGGCGCGGTTCCACGCCGGCCTCGATCAGTTCGCGCGCGGCGAATGGGAAGACCTCGCCGCGACGAACGCACGCCTCCGCGCTCTCGATCATGCCGTCGGCATCGATCTCGGGCATGAAATCGAGGCTCGACAGGACGGACATGAGGTCGATGGTTCGGAACGAGATCCATGCCAGGGACTCGTCCCCGGCGTAGGCCGGCATGTTGGTCGAGGTCGCGGATGCCTCGTCATAGCCGTCCAAGGCCTTCCCCCACCAGTAGTTCCAGTCCTCGAGTCCCGGAAAACGCCCGGTGGGGGCGAGATGGTCGACGAAATGACTGATCACATCCCGTTGCGGCGTGAGGTCGTCGTCATCGCCGGTGCCTCCGGAGGCTCGTCGGCTCTCGAAGATCGAGTAGGCCCATTCGTTCTGGTGGTTGTAGGGGACTCCGAGTCCGTCGAAGGGGAAGGCGCAACCGAGAGGCCAGCGAAGATGGTGCCGGCCCTTTTCCAGCCAGTGGTCCTCCTCGCCCGATGTCGCCAGTACCTCGATGTGGCCGGCGAGCGAGGTGACCCGCGATCTGACGTCCTCGTGGCTCCGAAGCGCGGCCGCCTCCGGGAACATTCGCCGGTAGCGGTCGAAGAGCAGGAGGAACCGGCTCGTCTGTACGGCGAAGAGGGCGAGGGATCTGTCGACCGTGAACGCCTTCGTGTACATCCCGGAATCCTCGCTGAGGAGCCGATCGAGCAGGCGCATCTCGATCTCGAGTCGCAATCGCAGATCGCCGAGCATCGGGAGAAACACCTCGCTCGCCCCTTCGTCGCGGCGTGCGAGATAGATCGCGTCCATGATTCCGTTCAGGTAGTAGATCTGGGCCCAGGCGACACGGCCTTCGATATTGTCGCTTCCGAGTTCGAGCAATCCCCCGTTCTGACCACGCCGAAGGTCGTGCGCAAGGAGTCTGCCGTACGAAGCCGGGTCTGCCGCGAGCTCGTACTCGACCGAATCCCTCGAACCATCCCACGAGAGCCCGAAGGGAACGCCCTCGTCCCAGGAGAGGACTCGAGGCTTCGAATCGGGGAGCACCAGCTTGAACACGCCCTCGGCGTCGGGGTTCCGGCGAATGCAGAGCATCGCCAGCCCCCGATCGGTCCGGACGACTTCCAGCACCTTCTCGCAATCCGGAATCCGCGAGACCCGCATCTCCCGCCCCTCGAAAACCAGGTGCAGATTCCCGGCCACGAGTTCGAGGTGATCGTCGACCTCGAACAGGAAGACCGGCGGCTCCATCTCGTAGTTCAGTCCCGCGGGAACGTCGAGCGTGGGGAGCTCGATCTCCGGGCCGATCCGCTCCCATCCATCCGGGCCCTCCGTGAAATCGAGGAGGTAGTTCTTCCGGGATCGGTTGTCGTACACCACCCAGTGGAGAGCGCGATCCCGTCCGATCGCCCCGCGAAACATGAGGTAGTCGGTATCGTCCCGGCCGACGGGAATCCAGTCAGTCGAATCGTCAGCCGGATCCCAGATGATCAACCACAGCCTGTTGAGGGGGATCTCCCGGAATGCGATCGCGAACCGGCCGGCGGATATCTCCCGGAGATCGACCGGTATCCCACACTTGTCCGGTTCGAGACGCCCGACGCCCTCGATCCGCAGGGTGGCGAGCCGGCTCTCCAGATCGATGTCCACGACTCCGGCATGGTGTTTCGATTCGAGCGTGGCGAAGGGGATCTCGACCGGCGCGACGAGATCGGAGACCGCCAGTTCGCGTTCGGTCGTCGAGGCTGTCGCAGGGTCGAGACGCCCCTCGTACCGAAGGAGCCGGTCGGTCGAAGCCGGCGTTCGAACCGCGACCTCCGGGACCTCCACCGGGCTTCGGTCGCAGCCGATCGGCACGAGGATCACGGTCCCGAGGATCAGTCCGAGGAACTTCAGTTTGGCAGGGATCATGATCGGGATTCCATGGCGGGTCTCTGCGAACGCACGAGGGCGGGATGGACGAGTACCGGCTCCCCGGATCATCGGGAGAACGCGGAAAGCCCGGCGAGGATGTAGGCCTGGTACTCCCCGATGGCCGTCTCGTCGCCACCGACCTTGTCCCCCGCGTCGGGGTACTTCCGGTACAGCCCGTCGTCCTTGAGGTACATGGGGATGAAGCCGCCGATCCGCTCCGAGATCGCCTCCAACCCGGGCCGGCTCGCCGCGTACCACAAGCCGGCACCGATGTCGTAGGACCTCGCCGGATAGGCGATGTCCTCGCGGAAGGTCGGCCACGCGGAGAGGAACGCGTCATCCTCCGGAACGAAGCTGTTCATGTGCCCCGCGATCCGAGGGAGGTCGAATCGTTCCCGCAGGCGTCCGCCACCGGCCGCGTAGCTGTCGATTCCATGCATGATGTACACCGCGTGGGCGAGGTCGTTGGGGTTGCCCTCCTGGATCGAGTAGTTCCAGTACCAGTTGCCGTCGGGGTCCTCCTGGACGTGTTCGAGCAGGATTCGCATGGTGTCGTCGGCGGCGGTGGACAGCCTTGCCGCGAGTTCGGGATCCGCCCTCCCCGTGAATCGCTGCATCTGACCTGCGAGGTGCGCGGCCGGGTTGAAGGTGTCGTACCGGCGATCGGATTCCCGCAGCGAATAGGCGATCATCCCCGATCCCGACCGCCGCGCGGGCTCCGCCCAGGTCCGGAGGGCCTCGCCCACGATCGTTTCGATCCGGGACCGGTCCCGATCGGGCGCGAAGTCGGCCCAGTCGAGGAGCGCCTGCACGACGAGCGAGGTCGAGATCGCGTACTCGGTGTCCGGCGGATTCTCCGAGCCGTCTCCATAGGCGTCCCATGCGACCGGCACCCCCCAGCCGATGATCCCGTCCCGGTTCTCGTCGGCATGCTCGAGCAGCCACTGGACGCACGCATCGGCCAGCCCCGGATCATGCCCGGAATCGCGACGGCATCGGTCGATCTCGGCGATCGCGATCATCGCGTAGGCCTTGGGGACGTCCGTGATCGGAAATCCGGGGTAATCCGCGATTCCCCGCCCGGGATGCCGTGCGTCGAGATGACCGCGAAGGCGGCCGTAGGCCTCGGAAGCATGTGCCCGGGTGAATACCGGCATCGTCTCCGCGACCGGTGCGGTCGCCGGCGTCTCGGCAGCGGGTGGAGCCTTGAGCACGACCCGGAGGGCGATCACGGCAAAGAGGCCACCGACGATGGCAAGCACCAGTGGTGGACGAATCGAAGCGAGTCGCTGGTTGTCGTGCTTCATCAATGTGATCCACTGGGATTCGGATCGCCATTCGGGCGCGTACCGAGCAAAACGGTATTCCGCTCACGCCGTGACCCTGCGGAAACGCTGGCGAACCAGATGGTGATCAGGCCCACTACCACAGTGATTCCTTCCTTCTCTGGAACCGCTGGATCCCGCCCCCGCTGAATCGTTTCGATTCGGGTGGGGATCTTAATCGAAACCCGAAGTATCGATTCCAGATCGGGACTCCGTCCGGGCTCGCCCCGCGGAGACATGTCAAAGAGGTTCAGAGAAACCCAGTATGCTGCCGAAAATGCTCAGAGACAAAACCGTCGCTGCGGTCGTTCCGGCCTTCAACGAGGAAACACAGATCTCGCGGGTCGTCGAGACCATGCCGGATTTCGTCGATTGGATCGTCGTGATCGATGATGCAAGCAGCGACGGCACCTGGAAGATCCTCGAGTCGCTCGCTCGGACGCATGAGCGACTCGTCCCCATCAGACATGCGGAGAATCAGGGTGTCGGTGGGGCGATTGCGAGTGGATACAAGTGGTGCGGAGAGAAGGACATCGACTGTGCCGTGGTGCTGGCGGGCGACGGCCAGATGCAGCCGGACAAGGTCGAGGACATCTGCCTCCCCGTGGTGCTTGGCAAAGCCGACTACTCGAAGGCGAACCGGCTCATCTCCGAGAGCGCGTATCGGAAGATCCCCATCACCCGGTTCGTGGGAAACTCCGGCCTTTCCTTCCTCACGAAGATCGCTTCCGGATACTGGCACATCGCTGATTCTCAAAGCGGCTTCGCCGCCATCGGAAAGCTCCCGCTCAAGCTCATCGACTGGGATCGGATGTACAAGCGTTACGGCCAGCCGAACGACATCCTCGTGAAGCTCAACGTCTACAACTTCAGAGTGCAGGACGTGGCGATGGAGCCGGTCTACGGAGTCGGCGAACAGAGCAAGATGAAAAAGCGGAAGGTGCTCTTCACGATCTCCTGGCTGCTCTTGAAGAGCTTCTTCTGGCGAATGAAGGAAAAGTACATCTACCGGGAATTTCACCCTCTCGTCCTCTTCTATTGCCTCTCGCTCCTTCTCCTGCTCACCTCAGTTGGCTTCGGCATCCGGCTGATCCTGAAGTGGTCAGAGGATGGTTTGGTTCCGGAGATCACCCTGGTCGGGCTCCTCTTCTCGATCACGGTGGGACTTATGTGCGCGTTTTTCGCGATGTTCTTCGACATGGAGCGGAGTCGACCCTGATCGGTGTGCGGAGTGCAGAATCATGTGTGGAATCATCGGTCTCGTGGGTACATTCGAAAGCGGCCGGCATCAAGATCTGATTGGTCTTCGAGAAGTCGCAGCCGGTCTCATGCGGCGGTCCGAGTCCAGAGGCCGAGAGGCTTCCGGCGCCTGGATCCGTTGCACCGGCTCGGATGGGCGCGTTCGTTTCGAGGGATTGCGGAGTGCGATCCCGGCTTCCGAATTGGTGAACTCCCAATCCTTCGATTCGCTCTGGAAGAACGCCGCGAGCATCGGGGAGCTCGGCTTCATCGGCCACTCCCGGCTCGTCACCAACGGTCGCGCAGACGTTGACGAGAACAACCAGCCGGTCCTCTTCGACGGACTGGCGATGGTGCACAACGGCATCGTCGTCAACGTCGATGATCTGCGGAAGACGGAGGACTGCCTGGCCGGATTGAGCGAACTCGACTCCGAGGCGATCGTCCGGCTCATCCATCGGCAGTTGAAATCCGGGGAAACGCGGTCCGAAGCGGCCTGCTCCGCGCTCGCGGCGATCGCCGGAACAGCGTCCATCCTTCTTCTCGAAGAGGGACGGCCGGGGATGCTGGCGGCGACCAACAACGGTTCGCTCTACTATCGATCGATGAGGTGTGAGGGTTTTCAGGGCTACGGGATCGCGTCAGAGCAGTCCATGCTGGCGGATACGACCAATGCCGGCTTCGATTTCGGTGAAGTCACGCATGCGCCGGCAGGTGTCGGCTTCGACATCGGAGCCACATCGGACCGGGTCGAGTTTCGAGTTCCCCCGCCTCGTCGGATTCCTGCGGGGACGAGCGACCACCGTCCGGTTGGGCCGGTTCCGATTCCATCAGGTTTCCGTTCGATCGAGATACCGCCGCTCCGTCGATGCACCAGGTGCATCCTTCCCGACACCTTCCCGTTTCTTGATCTCGACGAGCATGGTGTCTGCAGTCTCTGCCGAAACTACCGGCGCCAGTCTCCCCTCGGAATCGACGAACTTGCAAAGGCGCTTGAACCCTTCCGGCGGCCGGGCGATGAGCCGGATTGCCTCGTCGCGTTCTCGGGTGGTCGGGACAGCAGCTACGGGCTCCACGTCCTGGTGAAAGACCTCGGCATGAAGCCGATCACCTTCACTTACGACTGGGGATTGGTGACGGATCTCGCTCGTCGCAACCAGGCTCGTATCTGCGGACAACTCGGACTCGAGCACATCATGGTGAGCGCAGATCTGGCTCGAAAGCGTCGTAACGTCCGGCGCAACATCGAGGCATGGGCGCGGCGGCCTCGAATCGGGATCATTCCGCTCTTCATGGCGGGCGACAAGCAGTTCTTCAAGCATGCGAACCGCCTCTCCAAGCAGTTCAAGCAGGAGATTTCGGTGTTTGCGGTCAATCCGCTCGAGACGACGTCATTCAAGACGGGGTTCTGCGGAGTGAACCAGGGCGCCGGCATGTACTTCGACTTCGGCCTGCTGCAGAAGATGCGACTGGCGGCGTACTACGGTGGTCAGTACCTGGCGAATCCGAGGTATTTCAACGCGTCATTGCTTGATACGGTGGATGCCTTTTCCTCGAGTTTCCTGATCGAGAAGAACTACTTGCAGATGTTCGACTACCTCCTCTGGGAGGAGAAGAGCGTCGACAAGGTGCTTCTCGACGAGTATGACTGGGAGACCGCGGGAGACTGCCGTTCGACCTGGCGCATCGGCGATGGAACGGCTGCTTTCTACAACTACATCTACTACCGGGTGGCCGGTTTCACCGAGAACGACACGTTCCGAAGCAACCAGATCCGCGAAGGCCAGCTGGATCGTGAGACTGCGTTGAAACTCGCCGAGGAGGAGAACCAGCCGCGAGTCGAATCTCTGCGTTGGTACGCCGACATCATCGGTTTCGATCTCGAGGCGATCCTCGATGTGGTCGACGGTATGCCCCGTCTCTACTGACGAGGATTCAAACGTGTGCTCCCGCGCGACTCATTCTCCGTGAGACTGGTCGGCGACAGCGGCCTCGCTCTGGATCGCCGTCTCGACACGGCCCATGGCGGCTCGCGAGAGGAGCCCCATCGCGATCAGGGAGATCGAGGTTCCGATCGCTGCGCCGAAGATTCCAAGGAAGGGGATGAGGGCCAGGTTCGCGATCACGTTGATGACCAACACGTAGAAGACGAGGCGGCTGTAGGCCCCGGGCCTGCCTCCCTGCAACTGGATCATCGAAAAAGGAAGCCAGCGACCGCCGAGGACCGTTCCCGTCGCGATGATTGCGAAGATCATCGGGGCGGAAGCGAACTCATCTCCCTTGGGTTGCATCATGAGCACGAGCGGTAGTCCTGCGACGCCCACGAGCGCGGTGACGAGAAGCGCATTCAGGCACGCACGGCCTCCCTTTCGAAACAAGGCCTTCAGTCCGTGGCGATCCCGCCGGACCAGATAGCCGGCGATGCGAGGATTGAACTGGTTTCGGAACACCACGGCGATCTGCTGGTGTCCCTCGGCGAATGCAAGGGCGTAGCCATAGACCCCGACGAGATCCTGTTCGACCAGTAGCCCGAGCGTCAGGACATCGACCCTGGTGTTGAGCTCGAGGATCGCCCCTCCCGGGAGCGCCTTCGAACCGAAGGCGATATGAGAACGGATGTTCGCGGCCAGGTTCTCAAGGCAGGGTTTGTATCGGAGGGCAAGACTCGAACCTGCGAACAGAAACACCACCATCTCGGCTGCGGTCATCGCGAGGCCGAGATTCTCGATCGGGATCTCGAACCAGAAGAGGAGACCGGTGAAGAACAGCAGGACGATCATTCTTAAAGCGTTCGCGACCGCGACGAGGCGCATGTGCCGCAGGCCGTTCAGGCTGAAGATCAGGACCTTGTTGAGACTGAACAGGAGTATTCCCGGGCTGGCAAGCGTCAGGGCTTGCGTCAAGCCTTCGTCCCCGAAGGCGTTCGCGATCGGGTCTGCGAGGATCGCGACGAGCAATGCGCACGAGCCCCCGGTGATGCAGGTGGTGAAGACGGCCGTCCATGCCGCCTCCCGCCTCTGAAGATGCGTCTTGGCGATCGAGGTGCTGCGGAGCGCCGAAGTCTGGATCCCGAGAACCCCGAACTGGGCTGCGATGATCCAGATCGCGAGGAGCTCGGTGAACAGGCCGACGCCTTCGCTTCCCCAGACCCCGCCGATCAGGGCGATGAGTCCAAGGCCACCGAGTCCGATGAACCCGATCGCGCCTGCATTCAGGATGAGATCCACCCGTTCCCGCCGCAGATTCAGATCCGGTTCGTGGTTCATGGCGGTGGGGGGCCTGTCCGAGGTCCTGTGAGAGAAACGCCGCGGTATTGGATCGTGGCCGAGATCGATCCATCGTCCGATGCTCCATCCGACACGTCATCAATAACAGGCGTCGCGGGCAGTCTAAGGTGATTTCGTGGGCGAAGTTTGAATCGACGGTTCGACGTCCTGTACTGAGCGGTGTCCCCGACAAGTCGGAAGCAAGGGGAGCAACCGGTGATCGGAGGGGACTTCTGGTGGTGGATTTCGCGACGCGACTTCGAACTCCTGACATGAACGACACTGCGTGGTCTCGCCTCCGAAGTCACTTGATTCGACTCCGATTCCGTTCAGGCTGGAGCGTCGATCCCCCCGTTCGAAGTCCGCCGACTATTCGTCGCCCCCGCTCATCCGCGGAACGGCTCCGCCCCCTTCGCCTATTCGTGGAGGTGGAGTTACCATCGAGGAGTGAGGTGGCGATCGCGCTGAAAACCCTCGTATCCTCGTGTTTCACAGGTCTGCTCGTCCACGGGAAACCTGATCATGCAATCCCCCAGCCGAGTCGTCGCCCTGGTCCTGAATTCCGTCACTCGTGACTCCCGCGTGTGCAAGGAGGCCGACGGTCTCGCTGGTGACGGTCACGAGGTGACGGTCATCGGCCTCGTCGACAAGACCGATTCCCGGGTCAACGACGTCCGTGACAGCGGCGCTCGGATTCGCCGGATCGAGCTGTCCGGGTGGATGGTCCAGCGGAGGTATCGGCGGCACGCCAACGTCAGCCTCCTGGTGACCGCGGGACTCGTGGCGGGGCTGTTCGTGATCGTGTTCTTCTCCTTCGGGCTGAGCCTCGATGCGATCGTCGGCGGCGTCATCGATCGAATCGGGGTTTCCGGAGCGATTCTCTCGGTGATGATCGGGGCGCTTGCGATCTGGTCGGCCAGAAGAAGCATCCGGTACCGGAGCTTCGCCCGGAAGAAAGCCAGCGCACTCCGGCCCGGGACGCCCCATTCGGAACCGGTGTTCGATCGCGACCACGTGATCGGGTCGGTGATGCGATTCCTCTCGGGCGCAGCCGCACGCGGAAGATTCGAGGTCTCGGGCGTGCTTCGAGTCCTGAAACGGATCCGGGCGAACGACCTGTATCTGTCGCGATTTCTCCCGGAGCTTGCTCGTCTGGCGCCCGACGTGGTCCACTGTCACGACCTTCCCACGCTTCCCGTGGGGGCCGAGTGGTGCCGTCGCCATTCATCCGTGAAGCTCGTCTTCGACAGCCACGAACTCTATGAAGAGGTCGCCTCACTGTCGTCTCCGGAGCGTTGGTACTGGAGACGGAAGCTCCGCCGCCTTTCCGGGAACGTCGATGCGTTCATCACGGTGAACGAGAGCATCGCCGCGGAGCATGCGAGACGCTATCCGGCGCTTCCTCGGGCGGTCGTCGTTCGAAATGCCGCGGTGCGCCCCTCCAGCGATCCGGAATCGCGAGGGCTGCTCCGCGCCGCCGCGAAAGTACGTGACGATCAGCGAGTGCTCCTGTATCAGGGTGGCTACGCGAGGCACCGAGGCCTTGAGGCGCTGCTTTTCGCTTCCGTCGAACTCCCCCCCGAATGGGTGGTGGTGATGATGGGGTGGGGTGCTCACGAGGCGCGTCTCCGGACGATCGCGCTCGATGTCGACCCCCTGGGTGATCGGATCCGGTTCCTGCCGCCCGCGGCACCCGAAGTGCTGCGGGACTGGACCGCCGGCGCCGATCTCGGCGTGATCCCGTACGAGAACACCTGCTTGAACCACTGGTTCTGCTCGCCGAACAAACTCTGGGAGTATCCGGTCGCAGGCGTGCCGATTCTCGCCAGTCCCTTTCCGGAACTGAGGCGGGAGATCGAAGGCGCGGGGATCGGGTGCCTTCTCCCCGAGGTGTTGGATGGACCTGGTCTGCGTCGTGTCGTTGATTCGATCGATGACGAGGCCCTGATGCGGATGCGAGCCGCCTGTCGCGAGTATGCCCGACGGGACCACTGGGGTGTCTACCTCGAGCGTCTGCTCGGTCTCTACCGCCGGCTTGATTCGGCCCCGAACCGCGTCTGCAAGGCCGAGGTGAAGCCCGCGGCCGCGGTCATGATGGATCCAATGCCGAGCCCGGCCGAAGGCGGAGCGGGTTGAGCACGCTGGAACTCTATCGCGAACTCTGGAGGCGACTGCCGCTCGTCCGCTTCATGGTGGTTCGATCGCGGCGTTCAGCGGTCTCGGCCACCGTCTTGAAGAGCGGGTGGAATCTCCTCAATCCCCTCGCGCAGATGCTCGTCTACTACTTTCTCGTCGAGATCATCTTCGCTCGCGGTTCGAACTACGGCGTCTCCGCGGCGGTGTTGATCTTCGTGGGGATCGTCCACTTCCAGTTTCTTTCCGCGGTCCTGGTGGGTGCATGCGGGGCGATGAGGTCGAATCGATCGCTTCTGCTCCAGACCCCAGTTCCGCCCACGGTGTTCGTCGCGACCGTCGTGGGCGAGTCGCTCCTCACGCTCCTGCAGTCGATGGTGGTCGCGGTGGGGCTGATGATCGCGCTCGGGGTGGAACCGTCGATGAATCTGTTCGCGTACCCGTTGCTCCTGCTCGTCCTGGTCGGTGCCGCCTGGTCCGTCGGGATCGCGCTCGCGGTACTCGGCCTGCTGCTCGCCGACCTCCGTGAGATTCTCACGGTGATGCTCAGGTTCCTGCTCTACATCTCGCCGGTCCTCTATCCTCTGGCGATCGTCCCGGAGGGGTTCGAGACGCTCTATCTCCTGAACCCGCTCGCGGTGTGGTTCGGGTGTCTCCAGTGGTCGCTCTACGGGCTCGCGCCACCCCCTGCGTGGTCCATCGTCGTCGCAACGTGTGGATGCCTGATGCTGCTTCCGATCACCCACCTCGTCCATCTGCGACTTGCTCGTCCAGTCACGAGGTTGCTGTGAGCGTTCGCCTTGCACCGCGGATACGGCTTCGGGATGTATCGGTGCGATTTCGACTCGCCCACGATCGGCAACGAGGTGTCAGGAGTCTGTGTGCAGCGCTCCTGCGGGGAAGACGCCTCGAACCGCGACGCTGGCACGCCGCGCTGGAGGCGGTCGACTTCGAGCTGAGCGAGGGCGATGTGGTCGGGGTCATCGGGCGTAACGGCAGCGGCAAGACGACGCTGCTTCGGGTGATCGGAGGCATGTTGGCCCCGAACGACGGCTCAGTGGAGGTCGAAGGCCGGATCTCCTCGTTGCTTTCGATCGGTGCCGGAGCGGACCTTCGATCCAGCGGTCGCGAGAACATCCGGTTCCAGGGGCTTCTTCATGGTCTCGGTTCGAGCGAGATCGAGGAAATCGTGCCGCGGATCGCGGCGTTCGCGGAGCTCGGCGAGTTCCTGGATGTTCCGATGCAGTACTACTCGAACGGGATGATCAGTCGCCTCGGATTCGCGATCGTCCTCGCGCTCGACCCGGACATCCTGTTGATCGACGAGATTCTCAGCGTCGGCGATCTCGCATTCCGGCGAAAGGCGGAGTCCGCGATGGAGGAGCTGCTCTCGAAAGCGAGATGCCAGGTCATCGTGACCCATGATCTCTCGCTCGTGCGCGGCCATTGCAATCGTTGCCTGATGCTCGAGGGTGGCCGGGTCGAGGCCTTCGGCGACCCCGATGAAGTCGTGGATCGGTACGAGGAGATGTCGGCGGCGATCGCGACCGGTCGGCTGGAGCGAGCCGAATCGGAACGCGAACAGGAAGCGACGCGGGTGCGAGCCATCGCGGCTGATGGGAGATAGGTCCGATCGTCGCGTTCAGGCGGTGTCGAGGGTCGATCAACCCGGGTTCATGAACGATCGCCCTGCGCAACGACCGATTCATGTTCGGAAGCGAGATCCGCGAAGGTCAGTGATCGGGGCGCTTGCGCCATGAGTGCTTCGAGGAGGGTCCGAAGTTCGTCGCGGTGAAGATCAGGGTGATTCATGATGACCACGTGACCTTCGGGTTGAAGCATCCGCGGGCAGAGTGCGAGCAGTGCATCGAGGTTGTGGGCTTCGGGTTTCATGCCCGCATCGAGACTGAAGTGAACGCCCGGTGCCACAAGAGGCGTGGTGCGGGCGATGCCCGCCGAATCGACGATGACCAAGGGGTGCATCCGATGGATCTTCCGGCCGAGCATCTCGCCGTATCGCATGCCCGCTTCGATCGCCCATTCCCACTGTCGCTGGCCCAGGTAGCCGGCGGATCCCCGGCCGCCATGGGCGGTGTATCCGAGCGGCCTTCGGCAGAATCGGGCTTCGAAGAGATCGCATTCCCGGAGAAAGGCGTCGCGATCACCGGCCTCGGTGTGGAGAAGGATCTCGTGGCCTGAATCCTCGAACATCCTCGCGACGTCCACGTCCTCCTCGCGACGCAGGAGGAAACCGCAACTCGATCGCACGTCGACGCTCGTGAGGAGGTCGAGGAGAGAACGCAGGTTCGAATGCTCGATCGGACGGTCGTAGTCGAGTCGCAGGGTGACCGTCGCGGGCGGGACTTCGGGATCAGGGCTTGCGGAGGCGGCCCTCGAACGCCGGTACTCCCGGCCGAGCCAGGTCGCCACGGAGGAGGGATCTCCATCGTTCTTTCTGGCGTAGTAACCATCGAGCAGGGGTGGAAAGGCGAGTTCGACCGCGAGTGCATCCCGGAGGTCGGAAGAGATTCGCAGGTCCCTGCCGCAGCTCCACGCGATCGGAATTCGCTCGTCCATCCTGTCGGCGATCAGCACCGGTCGCCAGTGGTCCGGGACGTCGGAGCACCGATGCAACGCGAGTCGGCGTTCGTGAAGCATCGGGTGATTCCCTCGAGGGGGGGTGGGCGGCGGCGCCTCCCCCTCGATTGGAATCGAACGCGTCTCGACGATCGGTACGGACAGCTTCCCGAGGCACGTCCCGTCGATCGTCCTGATCAGGAGTTCGTCGTATCCATCCCCCCGGTCCCTCGGGCCGTCGGCCGGTGTGGGGCCTGCATCCATCACGACGCGGGATTCACTTGGAATTCCACAGAACCTCAGGACGGAGTCCGTGGCATCTGCCCAGTTGACCTTCATCGTTTCCTCGTTTCGCTGCGGTGCTGAATCCGATCCCGCGGGAAGCTCGCGCCCGCTTCGCTCGGCGACCGCGTTCGTGCGGGAATCGTAGGATGTGGGTCGGCGCGCCGTCGGCCGCGCTCACCCAGCCCTTCGTGATCCCGCTCATGTCCACGCACCTGCTCGCTCGAAGTGAAGTCGAACTCGCGCCGGCCCGCGAAGTGGCCGCGGTCTTCGGCATGGCGGACGCGAGCCATGGCCACACGATGCAGGGCGCCCTGGGGCCGGATGTCGACCCCGGTTCCGACGATCCCGGTCACGCCCTGATGCCCGAGGGGGTCGTGGCCGGCGATGATCTCGTCGTCGCGCCTTCGCTCTCGCTCTTCGACGCGCCCGCCCATCGGTCGTTGCTCCGGCATTGGGCGTCGTTCGTCGGGGGCGGCCGGATCATCGTCCCCGAGTCGACGATCGCCGGCGGACTCGGCGGTGGCGGACTGGACTCCGTGCTCGGTCCCCCGATCGAGGTCGAAACGGTGGCGGGTCGATGCTGGCGTGCGTTTCGAGGCGTCGACTGGCAGGCTGGTGGAACCCCGATCGACTGGTGGCATGCGCGCGGCGGCGCGGTCGTCGAAGCCAATGCGAGGATCAAGGACTCGGACCTTCGTCGGAACCGACTCGATCTCGCCCACCCCGGGATCTTCCTCGATGCCGGAGATGACGCGGTGCGCACCGCGACCACCTCGACGGCGAACGAACTCGGGGCGGCGTGGGGCTATCACGTGTGGGCGTCGCTCGCGAAGATCGCGGTGCTGCGTTGGCTGTTGCGGGATTTCGAGATGGGCGATTCGATGGATCACGTCGATCTCGGTCCAGGTCCGGGGCTGGTCGGCGCATCGTTGGTGCTCGATCCTTCGATTCCCATCCACCGAAGCACCGGGTTGGAGCTTCGTGCGATCGGGCCCTGGTCCGGGTGCCGACTGGCGGGGCCGGCGGAGGAATCGCTTCGCGACCGCTGGCGTTTCCGGCTTGGATCGGCCTCCAACTGGACCAGCGACGAATCGTTGGGGGTCTTCACCGCGATTGGATCGCTCCTCTACCTGCCCAGGTCGGAATCGGAATCGCTGCTGGAGCGGGTCTGGGACCGTCTTGTTCCAGGAGGGCTCCTCGTGATTCACGAGAACATGAAGCATCCTCGGTTCGTCGCGGATCACAAGGTCATGTTCGACCGCGTCGAGCTTGACCGTCTCCTCGGGCGATTCGGTTCGATCAGCCACGTGTCGGCGACGGCATGTCGACGATTACGACCGGATCAGGTCGGTGACAAGACGGTGTTCCGCGTGGTGCGGAAACGAGGGTGACCTTGAAGTCTCCTGCCGGACGCGTCATCTTCCTGACGAGAACCAGTCGCATGCGGTCGGCGGCCCGCCTCCTGTCCGAGGTTCTTCTTCGCCCCGGAATCGAACACTTCGGGCCGGATGATCTCCGATCGATCCGATCTCCGGACGTGGTTCTCGATCTGGATCCGCCACCTGGCGGAACCGCGTTTTCCACCGACCCGCGTCTCGTCGTCGCGGTTCGATCCGGCAAGGCGTTCGGCCGCTCGGTGGAGTGCGGTATGAGCGGTGGCGAGGTGGTCCGGCTGCCGTCGGCGCGGGTCGACGTGGAAATCGACAACGGTTTCCAGTGCCGGCCTTCGATCCGGAACCGCGCCACCGCCATGCTCACGATGGCGGTAAGGCGACGCTTGAGGTCTGCAGAAAGAGATCACAAGGCGGACGAGACCGACCTGGTCGTCGGGCTGGAGGTCCTGGCTCGGGCGGGTGGTTCGACTGTTCGTGAAGAGGTTGCATCGGTTTTCGAGAGGCGTGGAGTGGGAACGATCGGGGACGACTGGCTCGAGTGGTATCGAGACAACGCCCGTCTCGAAGGCGGCGGTGATCCTCGTCTCGACGAAGTCGCCGATTTCATCGAACGGCCAGCCGCGAATCGATTTTCGAGATTTCGGAGCCTGTTTCTCGCCGACCCCGTGCTTCTTCCGCTCGGTGCCATCAGGACGCCATCACGAGCGCACGGCTCGTGGATGGAATTTCTTGAGTCGCTCGTACCCCACCTCGATCGGTCGAAGCGGATCTGTGCCGTGATCGGCGCGGCCATGGTGCTGGGTGCCGATCGTCTCGTCGATCGGCTGTTGCTCGCAACCAGCACGCCCGACTGGTCGTTCCAATCGTCTTCGCTGCTGCGTCTGGTGCCCGGCCGCGAGAACATCGATCGTTCCCTGCTGTCCGCGCTTGTTCATGTCTCGCTGGCCGCGAAGTCCGGTGTGGAGGTCGATTCCCTGCTGCCGCGGCGGCGTGAAACACCGTTGGAATGGCGAGGTTTCGGGTCGAAGGGGATCGATGAAGGCGTCGAGCCCTCGACGATGCGTTTCTACGACCCTGACCGGGGAACGCTTGCGAGCGATCTGATCGAGAACTGGCTCCTGCTCATGGAGCAGCGGACACCGACCCGCGGCCAGTTCGAGATCCAGCCGGAGCACTATTCGGGTGGCATCGAGGCGGTCGAACATCTTCTGGGGTGCATCGTCGACGATCTCCAGATCCGCGCTTCGGGGCGGGCGGTCCGGCTCCGGCCATGGCCGGCGGGCCGTGACTTCGCATTGTCGATTCGATACGACGTCGACCGGCCGGTCTCGTCCACGCGGGTGTCGGAGTTGGCCGAACTCCAGCGGCGGCGCTGTGGCGACGAATGTGGATCCTGGTTTCTGCTCACCGATGCCGGGCATTCCATGATGGTCGCTTCCAGTCTGGCGGGCACGGGTCAGGAGATTGGTCGGCATGCTTGTGATCTGGACCGGGATTCGTTCTCTGGTGAGGGTGTGACGGTCCACTCGTCACAGTGGTCCCGGTACTGGGAGGGGCGACGCTCGATCGAGGCGATCGTGACGGGCAACGCTGATTACGGCGAGTCGATGCAGTTCACGGCCTGTACGGCGAGGCGGGCATGGCTCGGGTCCGGTGCGGCTTCGGTCTGGTGCACGCCGTTGCACTTTCCGCTCGAAGGAACGGTGGATCAGGCGGATCTCGCCTACTTCGACCGGCAGCGATCCGCGTTCGATCGGATCCGCCGCCAGGGCGGGCACCTCGTCATCGGGGCTCATCCGGATTGCGAGCCATCGCTGCTGGAGGCTCTCCTCGACCGCATCGATCTCGACCGTGTGTGGATGGCACCGATAGGACGGGTGGTGGGTCGTTTGCGATCCTTGGGGACGACTGCCGGCGTGCAGGTTCGATTCTCGGGCGACGGCGTCGAAGCCAGGGCTGATTGGCCGATCGATGGGCTCGTGGTGGAGGTCGAAGACGCAAATGGGGTGAAGACCTACTCGGCTCGGAATCTCGTGGCGGAATGGGGCCTGCTGGGGCTTGAAGGGACGCAGGATCCATGATTATCAGACGTCATGGCGCAGGTCCTCTTCGCTGCGGCCGCATTTCCCTTGATTCAAATTGACCCGTCCGTTTCCTCGGTCATCTTTTCCATGTTCCACTCGTGTGGGACGGACAAGGGAAATCGGGAAAAGGGAAAAGGGAAATGAAAATCAATGCTGCTGTTGTCGTCGCCTCGGCGACGCTTGTGGGTGTTGCATCTGCCGACACCGTTCTGCTGGACATACCGTCCGGCACTGGTACCGACATCGTCTGGGCCAGTGGCGGTGGTGCGACCTCGATGTTCTTCGACATCGCATCGGAGAACTTCAACTTCTACGAGACCGGATACGGCTCCCCCGGCGTCGTGTACGCCTGGGACGAGGACGCCGTCGATGACGAGAATCCCTGGGGGATGAACGCCACCGGTGCGATCGATCTGGTCGCCGTCGACCCCGCGTCGAAGGTGTTCTCGGCTCTGGAATTCGAGATTTCGGGCTACGAGAACTACACCAGCGAGTCGATCGTTCGCGTGTACGCCGACGAATCGCTGGTCTTCAGCGGCGAGTTCAGCCTTGCCGGAAACTCGGAGATCGAGATGGTCTCGTTGACTTTCGAGGAATCGAGCAGTATTCGGATCGAGCTCGACAACACCTCGCCGTGGGCGTGGACCGGGCTTGACAACATCGCCGTTTCGAGCGCCGCCGTCCCCGCCCCGGGCGCCATCGCCCTTCTGGGCCTCGCCGGCATCGTCGGTGGCCGTCGCCGTCGAACCGCCTGACCGCCCCTGAATCCCGAATTTCCCTGGTGGCCGACTCGTAAGAGTCGGCCACTTTTTCGTACCCTGCCCTTGGAATCGGGGTCTTCCTCATCCAGCCGGCTGGTCTTTCCGAACTGGCAACCGTCGGTGGAGCCGTCCATTATCGTTTTGACCCCGTTGGGCCGCTTCAGGCAACAAATCGGCGACACTGACGTTTCAACTGGTTGGCAGGCGACCTTGTTCGCCTCGATCCAAGCCATAAGAATTGACAAGATAAAGGTTTATGCCCATGAGCAGGATTCGAATTCGTCCGTTCGTCGCCGCCTTGATCGGCGGTGCCGCCGTGATTTGTGGTGACATTGGCCT
>NYSY01000097.1 GCA_002683215.1 Planctomycetaceae bacterium | reverse complement strand
TCGGCGAAGAACGCCCCGAACGCGTGGTAGTCGACGTGGGTGTAGGGGTCGTACTTGTGGTCGTGGCACTGGGCGCAGCCGACGGTCGCGGCCATCCAGACCTCGCTGGTGTTCCGCACGCGATCGGCCATGTAGATCGCCCGATACTCCTTCAGCTGGAGCCCGCCTTCGTGCGAGGTCTGGATCAGGCGGTTGTATCCGGAGGCGACGAGCGCGTCCTGTCGCCCTTCGGCGGGGAGATCGGGGGACGCTTCGACCACGAGGTCGCCGGCAAGCTGCCATCGGGTGAACCGATCGAACGGCATGTTCTCATTGAACGCGCGGATCACCCAGTCGCGATACGGCCAGACCCGATGTTCCTGGTCGCCGTGGTAACCGACGGTGTCCGCGTACCGGACGAGGTCGAGCCATCGGACCGCGAGCCGCTCGCCGAAGTGGGGGCTCGCCAGCAGGCGGTCGACCGTCCGCGGAATCCGGTCTTCGGGGGGAAGGTCCAGGAACGCATCGACTTCGGCGGGCGAAGGCGGGAGTCCGGCGAGGTCGAAGGAGAGTCGTCGCAGCAGGGTGTTCGGATCGGCGGTTTCGCTTGCGTGGAGGCCGAGGCTCGCGTGCCGCTCGTCGAGGAGGCGATCCACGACCGCGGGATCGTCGGGTGAGGTTCGGTCGCCCTTCGCCGGTTCGACGTAGGCCCAGTGCGGTCGGTAGCTCGCGCCGGATTCGATCCAGCGTCGGATCGTCTCGATCTCGGCGGCGCTGAGTGGGTCGTGGGCCTTCCGGGGTGGCATCGGATCGGCCTGATCCGTGATTCGAAGCCAGGCTTCGCTCGCGTCGAGGTCACCGGGAACGATCGCGGCGATACCGGGGCCCAGGGCGCGGGTGGCCGACGTGAAGTCGACCAGGCTCAGCCCGGCTTCTCTTGCATCGGCATCGGGGCCATGGCAGGCGAAGCAGTGCTGGGAAAGAATGGGCCGGACGTCCCGGGTGAAATCGACGGCCGGGGGTTTGCCGGCCGCGGCCGCGTGCAGCAGCAGGCTCGCGAGGATGAAGGTCGGGAATGCCACCGCAAGTCACCCTAACACATGGGGATAGCGGCCAGAACCGAAATCGTCGGGTCGGCGATCGGAGGCTTGATGCTCGAGGCACGTCCTCGCCGGTCAGCGAACGACCCCGGCGTATCGAATCGCCACGACGGGGTTCGCCGGATCATCGGTGGTGACCACGACCGTACCGCCGACGCTGCCTGGCGCGTTCGGGGCAGCGCCTTCGAGCCGGACCCGCCATCGCGTTCGCCCTGTGTCGAGGGGCTCGACGCTGGCTCGGAGTCCGGGCGTACCGCCCGCGATCGTCGCGGAAAGGCAGGTGAGCCCGCGTCCGTCGGCCCGCTGCAGCGTCACCTCCCGATCGATCCGCTGGCCGGGCTTCATGGTGAGCAGGCCGATCAGGGTCTCGTCGGCGATGATCGATCCCTCGAACGAACCGTTCATCGCGAATTTCATCTCGATCGGTCGCTGGTCCGACGGGGTGTCGATGGTGCCGTTGACGACCATGCTCGCGGTATGCCAGCCCCAGGGGACCGCGGGGCCGATGTTCACATCGACCCGCCATCTGCCACGGGCTTCCGAGGGATCGTTCAACCGAGTGATCGAGGGGGTGGCGTGGGCCGCGAGATCGCCCGTGATCTTCGCGCCGCTCAGGTCGCATCCGTCGACGGCGGCGGTGATTTCGATCGATCCCAGAACGGGTGCGCCGGCGGTGACCCGCCCCAGCGCCAGGAATCTCGGCTCGGCGGTGAGCGTCGCGACGACGTCTGCGCGGATGGTGACCGTGCTGGTCGCGCGGCGGGGATCGTTCGAGACGACCTGCACGTACTTCTCCTGCTTGCCGCTTCCCTTCGGATCGAAGTCGAGGGTGAGGATGGACTCGCCGCCCGCGGGAAGGGTCACGGGCGTCTTGAAGCCGACCGTCGTGCAACCGCAGGTCGGCACGACCTTCTGGACGGTGAGCGGGCTGGAACCGGCGTTTCGAATCACGACCCGGGCGTTGCGGGTCTCATGGTCCGGAACCCTGCCGAAGTCGATCACGGGTTCGTCGAACTCGAGGCGTGGTCCGCCTTCCGTTGCGGTCGATGCCACGGCGGGGGCCTCGTTCGGCGGGGCCGGTCGCTGCTCGCATCCGGAGGTGTGAAGCGCGGCCCACAGGATCCCGCACAGGAGCGGCGTGAGGGTCGGCGATGCGGAGAGCGCGGCGGGTCGGGTGCGGTTCTTCATGATGGTGTCGTCCGGCGGGAATGATACGTCTTCGAGGGGCGGTCGCCGACGGTTGGCAGCCGGGATGGCCGCCGCCGCCTACCATTGCCTCCTCGCGACGGCCGCCGTCGCATCCTCGATCCCCTCGATTGGATGGACATGTCCTCCCGATTCTTCCTGAAGCTCCTGATCATCGCCTGTTTCGTCGAGGGGATGTCGACCCTCGTGCTCTTCGGCGTCGCCATGCCGATGAAGTATCTCGCCGGTCAGCCGGAGTGGGTCTCCGTCGTCGGGTCGCTGCACGGCCTGCTCTTCATCGTGGCGGTGGTGATGTTCCTCGTCGGGCGGGCCGTGGTGCCGCTCACCGGCCGAATGACGATCCTCGGCCTGGTCGGGGCGGTGCTTCCCTTCGTGTTCCTCTACGTGGACGCCCTGCTCCTTCGCGTGCTGCGCGAGATGCCTCCGCAAGACGCGTCCTGAGGACGGATCATCCGGAGCGTGCGGATCGGGGGCGGAACCTCAGTCCGCGAGCCGGGCGCGACCGGCCGTCGGATTCGGTGCCACGATGAAGGCGTCCGTGAACGTGGATGTCGATGAACCCGAGACGCTGTAGACGCGAGCCGCGCATCCGGTGGCATCGAATCGACTCGAGCCCGAGAGGGAGATGCTGCTGTTTGGCGCGATGACGAGCCCTTCGACGTCGAGGAACGAGTTCGAATCAAGTGTCCAGGCGTTGGCCGAGGCGGATCCGATGATCGACACCCCGAACCAGTCGCCGGGTGTCTGGTAAGAAGTGCCGGTGATCGATCCTGATCCGCTCACGGTGATCTCGGATCCGGAATCGACGAGGTGGATCAGGGCCCCGCTTCCGACGACGGCCGCGTTGCCTGAGACGTCGAGACCGATGCCCCCGAGGTGGAAGATTCCATCGGAGAGATCGTAGGTGCCCGAGGTGAACGTCAATCCGTTCGGATACCAGCCAGGAGTGACGTTGGTCGTCCCCGAGCCGGATCCCGGGTCGGACTCCCCCGAGGCGGGGACCGACGGTCGGGTGGTGTTCTCGTAGGGATCGCCGGGTACCGTCGCGTTGGTGAAGAGTTCGCCGCCGATCCCGCTCTCGCTGCCGGGGGCGATACCGGCGCCGGCGACCCTGAGGATCGAGGTTTCGATCCGGGCGTTGCCGGTGACGGACACCGCGGTGCCGTTGGGACTGGTCCGAGTGACGGAGACGCCTCCGAAGGCGTCGATGATCGCATCGTCGGACGCGAAGAGTCGCCTCGTGAGCAGGGTCGTCGCCTGGGAGGGCGGGTTGTAGACGGCGACGCTCGTTCGCTGCAGGTCGATGAATCCGAGTTCGAACAGGCCTGAGAGCATGATCCCGGGCGCACCGTTGGCGTTGTCGGCGGCGAAGCGGACCGTCGCCTGCACGGCCGTGCCGTTTTCGAGATCGGGAACGAACTGGGCGGCGGTCCCGTCCCAGTATCCGAAGAGGAGATCGCTCGCGGCATCGTTGTCCGGCGCGATGGGAATCGACACCGTTCCATTCGGGGCACGGTTCGCGCTCGCGGCTGCGATGGCGTCGCCGGAGACCGCGGCGTAGCCATCCGGCAGCCTCGCGGCGGCGGCGAGTGCGATCGCATCGGCGGCGATCTTGGCCTGGTTGCCGGCGCGGAGGATCAACGCGAACTCGACACCGAGCCAGATGAACATCAGCAACGCCGGGAGCGCCACGATGAACAGGATCGTGCTCACGCCCCGGCGGTGGAGTCCCGGCCGGCGGGATCGCCATCGGTTGGTCGTGTGGCGGTTCGGATTGGTGCTGGCGGTCGGCATGTCGAGACGGATCAGCCTCCTGTCATTATTCTAATCGGATGGACGTTCCGCCAACATCAGAGGTGCCGGCGTGGATCTGGCTTCTGCTCGTGGTCGCGGCGCTTATCGCCTCATGGACCGATATCCGCGAGACCCGCATCCCCAACTGGCTTTCGCTCCCATTGCTGGCGGGAGGGGTGATCTTCGCGGTCGCGTCCGGGGGCTGGGCAGGGCTTGGCGACGCGTTGCTCGGGGGGTTCGTGGCGAGTGTGGTGTTCCTGTGGGCGTACATCGCGTTGGAAGGCGGGGCGGGTGACGCGAAGCTCATGATGGGATTCGGCGTCTGGCTCGGTTTCGACGCCGCCGTCACCGAAATCCTCGCGGTGAGCGTCGTTGGATTTCTCTACGGCGTCGCTGCCACGATTCTTCGCGGCGGTATCAAGGATCTGCCCTACGTTTTTATCGGCGGCATGTTCCAGATCCTGCGAAGTCTCCAGGGGCGGCTTGCTCCTCGGAAGGGATCCGGAGACGATGTGGCCGGGGAGGGGCTGGCGGCGCCATCGGAACAAACGCGACAGGTGCGTCGAGACCGGCCGTCTGGATGGATCCCGTTTGCCCCCGCGATTCTGGTGGGTACAGTCATCGCATGGGTCGTGACGGCCCGTTCTGGAGGCTTCTTCTGATGATCCCGAGGGCTCGCACGATCAGTCGATCACGGCGTGGCATCGAGTCGATCGAGGTCATGGTCGCCTTGCCACTCGTCCTGCTCGTCCTCTATGGGGGGTTCGAGTACGGCTGGATGGTGATGAAGTCCGTTCAGCTCGATCATGCGGCCCGGGTCGGCGCTCGTGAGGCGTCACTCGATTCATCATCCGCGTCGACGGTCGATTCGATCGTCCAATCCGTCCTCGCGAACGCCGGAATCTCGAATGCGGTGGTTGGAATCAGTCCGGCCGAGCCGGCTGATGCCCTCATGGGCGATGTCGTGACGGTGTCGATCGATGTCGACTACGGGGACGTCCAGTTGCTTGGGCTGTCGAATTTCATGCCGCTCCCGGACTCGCTCCATGGCGAAGCCTCGATGATCAAGGAGCCAGGCGTATCACCTTGACGAAGTCGCGGAATTCAGTCTGAAGCCGCGGTTCTTGTGTTAGTATCCTCCGTATCCGTAAGTTATTTGCTCGTCGGAACTTCCTGCCATGAAGACAATGACACTGGTCATCCTCGGTCTCGGCGCCGCATTCGCGGCCGCGGCCCTCGTCGGCTTGATGCGATTCGAGTTCATGGGTGCGTCCTCGGAGCCTCGGCCGGCCATCCAGATCGTGTCCGTGGCCTCGGATCTTCCGGCTGGTCACCTCCTGACCCTCGCCGACCTCGAGCCCGTCCCGATCACCCCGGAGGATGTTGAAGCATCGACCATGCGTTCGATGAACACGGCGGTCGGTCGCACGCTCATCGTCCCGGTCGTCCGCGGCCAGCTCCTTCGTCTCGAGGACCTTGCGGCTCCCGGAACCGGCGCGGCGATCGCGAGCCAGTTGGAGCCCGACCAGCGGGCCATCACGGTGACGCTGCGGGATGTCGGCACCGGCGTGGTCCTCTACCCCGGGGCGCTGGTCGACGTGCTTGCCACGGTGGAGACCGAGATGCGTCGAAACGAGCGACCTCGAACGGTGACCAAGACCGTCCTCGAGGCGCGACGAATTCTCGCCGTCAACGACGAGGTCGTCGGCGGCCGGTCGATGGACGCCGGCGGACGCGGCACGGCCCGTCGCCAGTTGACCGTGACCCTCGCGGTGACGCCGTCCCAGGCGAGAGAGGTCGCGCTCGCTCGAGAGGAAGGAGTCATCGGCATCGTGCTTCGCCCGACGAACGACATGGGTGTTCCCTCACAGGGGGATGAGGTGGTGACCACCGATTCCCTGCTCGACATCGACCGCGCCGCGGCCGAACCGCCCGACGAGCCGGACGCGAAGGCGCCGCTCGTCGAGCAGCCGATCTTCTCGCAGGAGGTCGCCATCGTCGAACCGGTGGCGGCAGGCGTCTGGGAGGTCGTGGTCGTTCGAAACGGCGAAGGCGACGAGATCCATGCGTTCGAGGACGACTCGAACCCGCCGCGAAAGGTCACCCGCAACCTCGCCCCGGGTGAGTGAACGGATCCTCGAGACGTTCGGGGGATGTCATCAATCGTCGTCGCGGAACCCCCGTGGCGGAACACACCCCAGAATTCGATTCGAAGGATCTCGCTGATGCCTCTCCGACGAAACCTGCTCGTCCTCGCCGCGATCATGTCGGGCGCCTGCTCGGTCGCGAACGCCTCTCCGCAGCTCGAGGAGGAGGCGATCGCCCTCGTGACGGGGCAGTCTCGGATGGTCGAGGTCGACGGCCGGATCGCGAAGGTGATCGTCGTCGATCCCGAGATCGCGGACGCGCAGCCGGTTGAATCGAACGCGGTGCTCCTGCTCGGGCTCGCCCCGGGCACCAGCGACATCGTCTTCCAACTCGAGAACGGAGACTCCGTCTGGCGACGGCTCACCGTCGGCCTCGACGAAGCACGTCTTGCGGAGCAGCTCGCCCGGCTCTTCGGGGTTTCCCTCGAGGTGGACGAGGTCGATGGCACGATCGCGATCCGAGGGCAGGTCCCGGATCTCGCGACGGCGACCAACGTCCGGGCGTACATGGACCGCACGAATCTCCCGTGGGTCGACCTCACCCGGCTGCCCGGTCTCCAGCAGGTTCAACTCCGCGTTCGGATCGCGGAAGCGAGTCGATCGGCCCTTCGGGAGCTCGCGTTCGGTGGGGTCGCCGGTGGATCGAGCTTCTTCGCCGGAGCGCAGGCCCCGAGCGCGGGTCCTCCGTTCCAGCCGGTCGGAATCCGACCCGGGGCCGACGCGCCGGTGAACAGCGCGAATTTCACGTTCGAGGACGCCGCGGTGAGTTCCGCCACGACGCTCTTCGCCGGCGTTCCCGGGGCGAACCTCGAGGTCTACCTCCAGGCGCTCGACGAGAACCGATACGTGCGACTGCTGGCCGAGCCGAATCTCGTGGCGATCAGCGGCGAGGAGGCCACCTTCCTGGTGGGTGGGGAATTCCCGATACCGGTTCCGCAGAGCAGCAACGGTGGTGGGACCACGATCACGATCGAGTACAAGGAGTTCGGCGTTCGTCTGGTCTTCCGTCCCGAAGTCCTCGGAGACGGCCAGATACGCCTCGAGGTCGCGCCGGAGGTGAGCGAGCTCTCCCAGACCGGCGCCCTGACGATCTCCGGCTACACGGTGCCGGGCGTGGTGACTCGCCGCTCGAGCACGACGGTCGAGCTCGGAAGCGGGCAGACCTTCGCCATGGCCGGACTGCTCCGCACCACCGATGAGGCGAGGATCTCGAAGGTCCCGCTGCTCGGCGAGATCCCCATCCTCGGGACGCTCTTCAGAAGCGTTCGCTACGAAGAGGAGCAGACCGAGTTGCTCGTGATGATCACCGCGGAGGTGGTCGAGCCCCTGGACGACGGCATGGATCGACCGGTGCCGGGGGATCTTCACACCCGGCCGGACGATTGGGAGTTGTTCGTCGCGGGGCGTTCTGAAGGCGCCGCCGGCATCGGGGATCCGATGGCTCGGCTCGAAGCGCTCGGCCTCTCCGGGCTTCGTGGCCCCGGCGCGTGGCGTCGGGCGGACGATCCTCGGATTCCCGCGGCGGATCCGATGCCGGTGATCGGCGACGAGGGTGCCGATGCCGCCGATGGGGGTCCCGACGCTGGGGCTGGCGAAGGAGTGTCCTGATGTCACGGCCACTCTCGGCGGGCGTGCTCTCGGACGACGAAGGACGGGCCGACCTGGTCGCCGGTCTTCTTCGCCGCGAGCCCCAGGTGGGTGAAGTCGCGATCTTCGCCGATGAGATGGCGCTCTTCGAGAGGATGCGGTCGAGCGGACTCGATCTGCTGCTGGTCTCCCTGCCGGAGTTCGACCCCCGGATTCTGGAAGCGGTCGGTCGCCTCGGGGATGCCCCGCCGATCGGCGTGGTCGCGGAGTGCTTCGACAAGGACGTCGTCATCGATGCGATGGCGGCGGGGGCGAGATACTTCATCAACCTCGAGGACGGTGGGCGCGAGGTGGAGGCCATGGTCGGGCGGATCGCGGCCGATCAGCACGCGTCGGTCGGTGGGAGGCTGCAGGTCGTGGTCGGCGCCGGCGGTGGCGTCGGCGCGACGACGCTGTCGGTCGAACTCGCCGCCGCTGCGGCCGAGCGCGGTGATTCGGCGGTCCTGTTGGATCTGGATTCCCTGTTCGGGGGTCCCGGCATGATGCTCGGCCTCGCGGCCGACTACGGCGTGTCCGATCTCGTCTCGGGGGCCGACTCGGCCTCCATGAGAACGACGGCGATCGACTTCGACGGTCGATTCGCCGTGCTTCTCGGTCCGGCGGCCAGTGGCGGCCGACGCGTCGATTCCGACGCGGAGATCGCATCGTTGCTGGCATCGGTCTCCTCCAGTTGGGAGACCGTGGTGGTCGACGCGGCGAGAATTCCGATCGATTCGCTCGTCCCCTCGGTCGTCGGCGCGGCCTCGATCGTGGTCGTGCTGGAACCTTCGATCGACGACGTCCGCACGGCGGTCGACTGGAGGCGTCGGTTGCTGGCCGGCGGGGTCGGGTCGGACCGGATCGAATTCGTGATGCGAACGCGGCGGGGGATGGTGGGCGTTCCGGCGGCCGAATGGGCGCGGGCGCTCGGCGATGCGAACGTCCATGTCCTCCCCGATGAGACCAAGTCGGTGTCGAGCGCCTGGATGAGGTCCGCGCCGGTTCGTGATTCGGCTCGTCGCGCCAGGATCTGCCGACTGGCCGACCAGCTTCTTCCCGCGGTGACCTCGGGGGCCGGGGCATGAGCGACGCCAGCCCGTCCAATGCCGCGGATCGCGGGCTCGCGGACCTTCGTCGACGAATGCACGAGCGTCTGCTCGACTCGATGGATTTCGGCGCGGCGATCAAGATGTCGCGGGACCAGCTCTTCATCGAATGCAGTGCTCGCGTCCAGGACATGCTGGAGCGAAGCGGCCATCCCTTGAACGCCGACGTCCGGCGCCGCCTGATCCGGGAGGTTCTGGACGAGGTCTTCGGGCTCGGGCCGCTGGAACCGCTCTTCGAGGACGACGAGATCAGCGACATCCTGGTCAACGGTCCGGACCAGATCTTCGTCGAGCGACTCGGCGTGCTCGAACCCGCCGGCGTTCGCTTCCGCGACGCGGAACATCTGATGAACGTCGTCCAGCGCATGGTCCGAAACTCGGGCCGGCGGCTCGATGAGCGGAGCCCGATGGTGGACGTCCGCCTCGAAGACGGATCACGGGTGAACGTGATCATTCCCCCGCTCGCGCTCGAGGGGCCGCAGTTGAGCATCCGGAGGTTCTCGGGCGTCCCCTTCGATCTCGGACGACTGGAGGGTTACGGCGCGATGGGGGCCGCGATGGGGATCCTGCTTCGCGCCGCCGTGTCCGGCCGCCTCAACATCGTCATCTCCGGCGGTGCCGGCGTCGGCAAGACCACGCTGCTGAACGCCCTCTCCGAGGGCATCGGAACGCGAGAGCGGGTCATCACGATCGAGGATGCGGCGGAGCTTCGTCTGCTGGGGGCGCATGTGGTGCGTCTCGAGACGCGCCCGGTGAATCTCGAGGGTGTCGGTGCCATCGACGCCCGTGCCCTCGTTCGCAACGCGCTTCGAATGCGCCCGGATCGGATCATCGTCGGCGAGTGTCGCGGGGCCGAAGCGTTCGACATGCTGCAGGCGATGAACACCGGGCACGACGGGTCGATGACGACGCTGCACGCGAACAGTGCCAAGGACGCCGTGCACCGGCTCGAGTCGATGCTCTCGATGTCGGGTTTCGACGTGCCCATCCGGATCCTGCGGGACTACATCGCGTCGGCGATCGATCTCGTCGTCCACATGGTGCGGCTTCCGGACGGTCGCCGGGTCATCGGGGACGTCTCCGAGATCGTCGCGCACGACGGCGATCGGATCGAGTTGAAGTCGCTGCATCGATACCGCATCGCGGGCGTGGTCGAGGGTCGGACGGAGGGGGCCTTCGAGGCGACTGGAAGCGTCCCGGCGTTCGTCGACCGGCTTCGGGCCCGCGGCATCGACCTCGATCCGGCGCTCTTCGAGACGGGCGGCCGACGCACGGAGGCGGACGCATGAATCCGACCTCCGCCCTGGTGATTCCGATCTCCGAGGACCTGCTTCCGATCCTCGTCTTCGGCTTGGTCGCGGTGGCGTGGATCACCGTCGTCCTGGTGGCCGACCGTCGACGGAAGGACCGGGCGCGGCTTCGGGAGCGCCTCGGTGGTGACGAGCTCGAATCGGGGAACGAGGAGCGTCGGCTCGTTTCGAAGCCGCCGGCGCCTCCACGGACGTCACCCTGGCAGGTGTTCGGAGTGCCATTGATCGCGCTCGTCGCCGCGGCGGCGTGGTGGGCCACCGGCCGTGAATTCCTCGGATTCGCGATCTTCGCCGTCGGCTACGGTGCATTCACGCTCGTGAGAAGGCGTCGTCAGCAGGCGCAGGAGGAAGCCGAGGAGCGATACGCGCTCGCCGCGATCGAGACGGCCGGACGGGTGCTCAAGTCGGGGATCCCGTTGCCGGGGATGATCGACCTCCTCGCGAAGGACGCCGAAGGCGAGGCGGGTGGAGTCTTCCGCGAGATCGTGAAGCGGGGTGAGCTCGGCGAGGATCTCTCCACATCGATCGAACGCGTGCTCCTGCGCTCCGGTCGACCCGAGATCCGTGCGTTCGGGCTCGCGGTGATGGTCCAGCTCGAGGTCGGGGGCAATCTCGCGGACACCACGGACCGGTTGGTTCGAGCGCTCGTGGATCGGGGGCTGATTCGTCGTCGGAGCCGGACCATCCTCGCCTACGGTCGCCTCGCCGGCGCGATCCTCGCCGTCTTCCCGCTCATGGTGATCGCGGCGATGAGCGTGCTGATCGACGGCTACTTCGACTTTCTGTTCGATCAGCCGACGGGCAACCTGCTTCTCGCCATCGCGGCGACGCTCATCGTCGTTGGAATGCTCAGTCTCGAACGTCTGGCGCGGATCGAACCGCGGTCGAGCGGGGTGCCGGCATGACGCTTCAGCAGATCATCGCCGCGATCGCCGCGTTCTTCGTCGTGATCGTCATCGGCAATTTCCTCCAGCGGCGGGACGCCAAGTTCCAGCAGGGGCTGCGAAAGCGACTCGGAGGTCCCGGGGGCGGGTCCACCCCGTTGCTCGACGATCGTGTCGCGCGATTGATCCCCGATGCGAGTCGTCGGCGGTATTCGGCGGCGGGGATCGACGCACCGCTCGCACAGGCGTTGGCATTCCTCGGTGCGATGGTCGTCACGCTCGTCGGGGCAGGGATCGGTACGTGGCTCGCGATCATCGTCGGGCTGGAGGCGATCGGCGTCAGCGCCTTCGCCCTGATCGGCGCGGTGATCGGCTGGGCGGCGCTGGAGAACTGGCTCCGCTGGCGGATCGGCGAGCGGCACGCCGCGATGATCGCCGAGTTTCCGGTCATGCTGGATCTCCTGCAGATCTCGCTGGAGGGCGGGTTGGGGCTCGTGTCGGCCTGGTCGGTGGTGACCACGCATGTGCAGGGGGCGTCGACGGCGCTCGCCGACGAGATGCGACGCGTCGAGATCGAGCTTCAGTTCGGCGGCGGCTGGCGCTCCGCGCTCGCGGCCGCGACGGAGCGGACGGGGATTCGCGACTTTCTCCTTCTCGGATCCCTGCTCGAGCAGTCGGAGCGATTCGGGACCGAGCTCTCGAAGTCGATACGCATCCATGCGGACGGGCTTCGATACGAGGATCTCCAGACCCTGGAGGAACGGGCCCATCGTTCCTCGGTCAAGATGCTTCTACCCCTCGGCGTCATGCTCCTGCCCGCGACGCTTCTCCTTCTGGCAGGTCCGCTCATCTTCATGCTGCTCGATACCCTCTCAGGCGTCTCCGCGGATTGACGTCGGGACCATTCCCGACATGGAACACGACATGCGACACACCGATTTCACGAAAACGTCACGGAGCCTGTTCGCCTCGGCCCTGCTGGTCCCGCTCCTGCTCGCCGGGTGCGGAACGCCGGAGCAGAAGGAGAAGCCCGCGACCGTCGAGCTCTCCGACGACTTCATCCGGGGGGTCGACCGCCAGATGACGCGACAGCCCTTCGAGGATCAGGCACGCCGGGGTGTCGTCCGGCAGCGGACGCTCTACGACTACCACTTCAACGTGGAATCGGCGGAGCTCACCTCCCTGGCTCGGCGGGACCTCCAATATCTCCTCGAAGCGCTCGGCACCGGTGGGGCGCGATTGTCGGTGCGTCGAGGACCGGCATCGGCCGACCTGTATGCGGCGAGGGTCACCGCGGTTCGTGACTGGTTCGTCGACCGCGGCGTCGCCTCGTCCAGGATCCTGATCGATGACGGCCCGCCGGGCGGACCGGGCGTGAGCTCGGTGGACGCCATCGCGATCCGGGCCGAGATCAAGCTCAAACCCTTCAAGGTGCCGTCCGGCACCATCCTGACGCCGCTGACCGGGCGGGAGGAGAAATGATGCGAAACCATCGTGATCAAATCGGAAGGCTCTGCGGCACTCTGGTGCTGCTTGGTATCGCAGCGTTCGCGACGGGCTGTGATTCCACGGACAAGACCGATGACTGGTTCGAGGGGGGGGACATGAAGCCGGCCTCCGCCGACACGCTGCAGCTCACCGCACGGATCCTCGCGGACAAGGGCAAGACCCAGCAGGCCGGTTTCATTCTCGACCGGATGCTCGACCAGTATCCGGAGCGGGTCGGGACCTACGCGGAAGGAGCCTCGGTGCTCCTCATCGAGGGCCGAGTCGCCGATGCGGAAGCCCTGCTCGATCGAGGGTTGGAATATCTTCCGGGAAATCCGATCCTGCTCAACGATCGTGGAATGGTCCGTCTCCTGTCCGGTAATCTGAGCGGTGCGAGAGATGACTTCGACGCCGCCCTCGTGATCGATCCGGTCGATGCCGACTTCGTCGCGAATGCGGCGTTGGGGGCGGCTCTGGCCGGTGAAGAAGCCCGGGCGATCGACCTCTGGTCCCGCGTGCTTTCGAGCGCGGATGTCCAGAGGAACCTATCAATCGCGAGAGAAGCAAGATCGCGTTTCGCATCCCCATGATGTTTTTTAAATAGTTGCTCTTTCCCGACTTGCAGTACTTCTCGGGTGGTTTATCATCGGGCTGTTCCACTCTGAGCGGGTCGTACCCCCGCATGGAACGGTCTCATTCCTAGGAGATTAGACATGAAGTGGTTTATCAACTTTGTTAAGGACGAGCGTGGCGTTGAAACCCTCGAGGTTTCGGTCGCCGGCCTGACGATCGCCGGCGGCGCCGCTGCAGGCCTGACCGCGATCAAGGACGACGTGCAGAGCAAGAGTGACGCGATCATCACTGCGATCACCGTCGACGCCGGCTGATCACAGCCTTTGTTCGCTGAGAAAATTCCCGGCTCCTCCCCTCATCGGGAGGGGCCGGGATTCCGCCTGTTCCAGACCGTGCGGTTCCGATCGATCTGATGCGATTCCAAGAATCCATTCTTCGCGTGAGAAGCATGCTCCGCGGCCTTCGCCGCGACGAGCGGGGTATCGAGTCGATCGAGTTCATGATGACCGGCCTCGTCCTCTGTGCCATCGTGATCTACTTAGCTCAGGATCTCACGGATCCGCTCCTCGAGGCGATCTTCGAGGTGTTCGACACGGTGAACGCCGACTGATCGCCGCCGTGCGGTGATCCGTGACCGGAAGGCTACCGGTCGTTGCCGGGGCCGCTACAGGACTTGAAATCCCCATACTCCGCAGATCCGGAATCGGTCCTTCAGGGGTGATTCCGGTTCGCGCTGCAGTTCGCTCGTGATGGCGTCGACGTCGCTCCATGTGGCCTGATGGTCACGAGAGGAGCGAGGAGATGGCGGAAAACCCGAGGTTCGGGCGGCGGCTTCCCCGGTCGCAAGGGTTCAGGAGACCTGGTGGGATCCTGATCGAGTTGGCCGTCGTGAAGTCGGTCTCGCTGGTGGCCGGGATCGCCATCGCCTCGGCCGTGTCGCCCGCTACGTCCGGGATGGGCGACCGATTGTCCGTGGCCCTCTCGGTCGATGCGGGCCCGTCCGAGTCCGTCGCGGACGAGGCCGGTACAAGGCGAGCGACGCCGCTTCCGGCGTTCGACCCGGCCGGCCTGGTCGGGATCGCTCGGTTCGGATGGGGCGAGGGCCTCGACCGCGAGCCACTGGGAGAACTCGATCGTCTCCCTGCGGTTCGGTCAGAACTCCCGTCGGGTGACGGGAACCCGGTAGAAGCCACCCCCCGTCGATTCGAGGTCGCCGCGATCGGCGAGTGACCTCCAGACCTCGGGCGGAAACTGGTTCGGTGGAAGGATCGCTTCGAAGTCGGCGGACTTGCCGCTCGACAGCGGGCTTCGAGCCAGCTTGGATTCGTGATCGAGTTTGGTGAGCTTCACACGCTTGCGAAAGGCACGCATCGCGTCACGAAGGACCTCGTCGGGAATCTCGGGCCCCGGTTCGGTCTCGGGCTGCGGCGGATCCACCAGGCATTCGGGGTCTTCAAGGTGGTCGATCAGGCGGTCGATCAGATCGACGTCGCGTCCGACCACCGCCCTCGCGACCAGATTGGCGTCGATGCCCGCCTTGATCATCGCCTTCTGGGCTGCGCCCCATTCGGGCCCCGGGCGGTCGGCGTCCAGGCTGATTCGAAGCTCACGAAGCGCGGCGATCTCGACCGCGGGGTTGACGGGCGGCGGGACGTATCCGCCGCCGGACTTGTTCTTCTTGCGTTTCGGTTTGGCCATGGGTGGAGGCTAGCACAACCGACATCGATGTCTCCGGCAAAACGAAGAAGGCCCCGCCGGAGCGGGGCCTTCGAGGTTCCGGATCGGGATTCTCGGTCGACGATCAGGAGCAGAGGCCCCAGGCGCCGAGGATCAGTCCGATGTCGGTCCCATCGACCACGCCGTCCTCGTTCAGGTCGGCGAAGCAGCCCGGGCCGGCCTTGCCGCACGAACCCCAGGCGGAGAGAAGGAGCCCGATGTCCGCGGAGTCCACCATGCCGTCTTCGTTGAGATCACCGAAGCAGCCGTCGCCGGCGCAGGACACCGCGGCGAACGTCGCGACGAAACCGGCG
>NYSY01000096.1 GCA_002683215.1 Planctomycetaceae bacterium | reverse complement strand
GTCGACGAGGAGGTATTGGGCGTTCGGTTCACGGACGAGTTGCCAGACGTATCCGGTCGAGGGATTCGATTGGAGTTCGATGACGAGCATCTGTCCGCTGCGAAGCCGCATCGTGCTCCCGTTCTCATTCGCCCCAGCCACGACGGCATCTGCGGGAATGCCCGCAGGCGTGGCGCTGCATCCATTGATGACGACGGAGAGCAGGACCATCGCGGTGGCGGTGGCCATCGATCGGGCGATAGAAGGGTGCGAGAAGCGAGGCATTCGAGATTCCTGGTCGAGGATTGGAGAAGACCGGCGGACAGGGTACCCAGCGGGTCGCTTGTTGGAGCACGCACGGCGATCTCGCGAAAAAACCCCTAAAAACGCCCTAAACCCACGAAAAAGTGACCAAAATACGCGATCACACGCGAATGCGATATTCCTATATAGGTTATAGGACGTGCGTTCCACGTGGAACATCTCTGTTTCCCGGATACTCCCCTGCTCGGCTCATTGGAGTGTTCCACGTGGAACACTTGTCGCTGGTTGTTGGCTTGCGACCGATCGGGGCTGGGACGATATGCTTCAGGGGTCATTCGTCTTGCATGGAGGCAGTCATGGCTACAGAGAAAAAAGCGGTGGGTCGGCGTCTTGGTCGAGGGCTCGGAAGCCTGATCGGTTCGCCAGTTTCAATCGACAAGCCGGTTTCGGTGGAGAACCCTCCGCCTCACGGTGGCGAGGACTCCGAGTCCAAGGGTGTCGTACCCTCAGCCATCCTGGTCAGCGAAGTTGTTCCGAACAAAGCCCAGCCTCGGCAGCGATTTGATGCGGAGGCGATTTCATCGCTTGCGCGCTCCATCGAAAAGGCCGGGTTGATGCAACCGATTGTGGTGCGTCAGGCTACGGATGGTTACGAACTGGTTGCGGGTGAACGACGGTGGCGAGCATTCCAGTCACTCGGGCGTACTGAAATCCCCGCCATCATTCGACAGGTCGATGACCGCACGGCGGCCGAATGGGCGATGATCGAGAATCTTCAGCGCGAAGATCTCGATCCGATCGAGCGAGCGGATGGGATTGCCTCGTTGATTGATCGTTACGCGATTTCCCAGACCGAGGTCGCCGCTCAGCTTGGGATTGATCGGGCGACGGTGAGCAACCTGCTTCGGCTTCGAGAGGCAGACCGCGATACTCGAAACGCGATTCAAGAAGGACTGATCACGCAAGGTCACGCGAAGGCACTCCTGGGTTGCCAGGATCTCGTACGCCGAAAATCCCTGCTTGGGAAGTGTGTTCGAGAAGGCTGGAGTGTTCGGGAAACCGAACGCCAAGTTCAATCTCTCTCCCTTCCGTCGGGCGGATCTTCAAAGGCTGCTGTTCGGGCCGATCCAACCCCACATGTGGTCGACCTTGAAAAGCGATTGTCGTTGCATCTGGGTACCAAGGTGGGCCTGAAACTTGGGCGTAAGAAGGGGCAGGGGCGAGTGACGCTCGACTTCTACTCGCTGGAGCAGTTCGACGGTCTGCTCGAGAAAATGGGCTTCGACCCGAACGCTCACGACTGAACTTAGTCCTATAATAAAAACGCTCCAATACCATCAGCGGGTATTTCGTGCCTGATCAGGTCGCCTTGGTCACTGGCCGTGGACATGGTGGAGCTTTTTTTGCGCTTCAAGATGGTCCTACCTGATGAATCCGCATTAATCGTTCGGGTTCCACTTCATTACCGGGTTCGTTGGTCCGATCCAAACGCTGCGTGGTTGGGGATGTTCATTCGTGATGAATGGACGCCGAATCACCGTTGCAGCGGTCTGGAGCCCACCAATGGACACATTCGACACTCTTTTCCACGAACCGATCGCGGACGAAGATCCCTCGGTTGCACGCGCCAAGGCGATGTTCGACCGGGTCCTGGCATCATGGGCATCCGATTTGCTCCATCTTCGACGTCAGGGACTGACGGCGCCCGGTTGGCGGGTGCGCGTCGACCAGGACGATGAAGCGACGTGGCGACGCGCTGCCTGACCGAACGGATTCGGTGGCGATGCGTCGAGTGGTTCAACGGGAGCATCGGGCATGTCCATCAGCAGCAGCGTCGGACTCGTGAGCGGGATCGATTCCGGCGCGATCATCCAGCAGCTTCTTTCGCTCGATGCGCAGGCGAAGACGCCCATCTTTCAGCGTATCGGCGGGCTCAACGCGTCGAATGCCGCGTTGCTCGACGTGAACGCGCGACTGCTCGCGTTCAAGTCCGCTTCCTCGGCGTTTCGAACCGAGGACATCTTTCGTTCCACCAATGCCACGTCGAGCGATGAAGGCGTACTCCTCGCGAACGCCAGCAGCTCCGCGATCCCGGGCCAGTACGCGTTTCGCGTCAAGCAGCTGGTGTCGACCAGCCAGGTGATGTCCGGCGGATTCACGAGCAGCACGCTCGAACCGCTCGGACTCGATTCGATGTCGTTCGAGTGGGGGAATGGTCGGCTCGGTCGAGACGTGCTTCTTGAGGATCTCAACGGTGGCGCCGGCGTCGAGCGCGGTTCGATTCGAATCGAAGACCGGTCGGGCAACGCCGCGATCGTGGACCTCTCGCTCGCGTCGTCGATCACCGAAGTCATCGACGCGATCAACGATGAGACCGGCATCGGCGTCAGTGCGTCGCTTTCCGGCGACCGCATCGTCATCCAGGACGGTTCAGGTGGAAGCGGCAGCCTTTCGATTCAAGACGTGGGGGGAACGACGACCGCGAGCGATCTCGGAATCGTCGCGAACGTCGCATCCGATGTCCTGACCGGCGATGTGATCAACCGACTCGACGAACTCTCGCTGCTGTCCACCCTCAACGACGACAATGGAGTGTTGATTCGTGACAACGTGGTGGACTTCCGCATTCGAGTCGGCGGAGCGGGCGGCATCGTTCACGGGATCGATCTCGGTCGCCAGGATGCTTCGATCGACGGCGAGACCCTGCTTGCGGATCTGAACGACGGCGAAGGCATTCGAATCAACGAAACGACGGGGCAGCCTGACTTCTCGATCGTCACCACCGATGGAACGCAGGTCGACATCACCCTCGGGCAGATTCTCGACGAGGACGGGGAAGTCGAATCCGAGGCGGTGACCAACGTTCAGGAACTGCTTTCCCGCGTCAACGCCGCGCTGGAGGAGGAACTTGGAGAAGGCCAGGTGGTCATGTCCATCGACGCCGACGGCGAGGGTTTCTCGCTGGTCGATGCGGTGGGCGGTGGTGGGGATCTCGAAGTGATCGGTGCGGGCCCGTTCGACGATGAGACCGCCGAGGATCTCGGCATCTTCACCGGCGCCGGCGGCGGTTCGGGAAACTCCATCGATGGTGACCGACTTCCGAACACCGTCGAGATCGCGGCGGCGAGCACGATTCAAGACGTCATCGATCGAATCAACGAACAGACTGACGGCGCGGTGACGGCGAGCGTCGGGCCCGATGGCGTCGGAATCCGGCTTGCGGCCGCGGGCGAGCTCGTGACGGTGCTCGACGACGGAATCGGCGGCGACTACGGCGTCACGACGCTCGAGGATCTCGGCTTCGAAGCGGGCGTCGAGTCCGCCTCCCTCACCGGCGGGCGGGTGCTCGGTGGGATGGGAACCGTGCTGGTCGAAAGCATCAACGGCGGTTCCGGACTCGGGGCTCCGTCATCCATCACGATCACCGACCGGAACGGCGATTCGGTCACGGTCGAGAATCTCGAAACGCAGCCGACGATGGAGGAACTCGTCGCCTTCATCAACGATGCGGCGGCACTCGCCGGCGTGGACGTCGAAGTGGGAACGAACGCCGAAGGAAACGGACTCGCGGTCTCCGACTCGACGGGCGGAAGTCAGAATCTCGTCGTGTCCGGTGACGCGGCGACGGCGCTCGGGATCGAGGTCGACGTCGCGTCGGACACCGCCCGCGGGCTGAACATCCAGCGGCAGTACGTTTCCGCGGCGTCCGACCTCTCGACGTTGAACTACGGGCGGGGCGTCGGACTCGGCAAGTTCCGAATCACCGACGGCAACGGAATCAGCGCGGTCGTCGACATCGGGAACGACTCGAACAACCTCTACGAGGTCATGAACGAGATCAACAGTCGCGGTCTCGACGTCGAAGCCCGCCTGAACGACGACGGCGACGGCATGATCCTCGTCGACACCTCGGTCGGCGGGTCGGCCGCCATCAAGGTCGAGAGCGTTTCCGGCAGCACCGCCCGCGACCTCGGAATCCTCGGGGAGGCCGAATCGATCGGCGCGTCGATCGATGGTTCATATGAACGATCCGTCGATCTCGAAGTCACCGACACCCTCGACGAGGTCATCGGAAAGATCAACGACGCCGGACTCGCGGTGACGGCCTCTTTGCTCAACACCAACACCGGCGGTTCGCCGCTTCGCCTCGTGCTGAGCTCGGACATCTCCGGACTCGCCGGCGACCTCATCGTGGACACGGGCGACGTCGATCTCGGATTCAACGAGCTGACCGCGGCCCGCAATGCGAAGGTATTCATCGGAGAAGGCGCCGGTGGCGTCCTGGTCGAGAGCACCTCGAACGTGATCGACAACATCGTCGCGGGCGTCGAGATCGAGCTCCAGTCGGCATCCGATTCACCGGTCACCGTGAACGTCAGTCGCGACGAGACCGGCATCGTCGATTCGGTCCAGGCATTCGTGGACGGATTCAACGGGGTGATCGAAGCGATCAACCAGTACGACAGTTACGACGGCGAGTCGGAGATTCGTGGTCCGCTCCTCGGCGATCCCACGGTGGCCAAGATCAAGCAGGATCTCTATCGAATCCTCCAGCAGCGCGCGGTCGGGGTCGACACCCAGTTCCGCTTCCTTGCCGAGGTCGGGGTCAAGATCGCGGGCGAAGGCCAGATCGAATTCGACAAGGGGCGGTTTGAAGAGGCCTACGCGGAGGATCCCGAGGCGGTCGAGAATCTCTTCGCCGCCTACGAGAGCACGGGAACGTCCACCGAGACCATCGCCCCCGGGGTGACCGTCGACAACATCACCACGACGTACGAGGAACTCGGCTTCGGCGACCTCTTCAAGCAGGCCATCGAGAAGCTCACGAATTCGATCGACGGCACGGTGACCCTGGCAAGCCGGAATTTCGACGCCTTGATCGACGCTCAGAACGATCGGATCGCGGAGATCGACCAGCGACTGGCGGCGAAGGAAGAGCGGTTGTTTCGTGAATTCACGGCGATGGAGACGACGCTTGCGAGACTTCAGAGCCAGCAGTCGTCACTCGGGATGATCTCTCAGAATCTGGCGAATGCCGGAGCCTTGATCGGTTGAGTCCGGCAGCATTTGCGCTCGGCGTCGATGTTCGGCGGAATCTGCGGGATCGGGACAGGTCGTACTCACCTGGGGTGGGGTGTGAGCCGATGAAACGGGTGTGACGATGACTCAACAAGCACAGGAATATCTCCGCACCAAGGTCATGACCGCCTCGCCGGCGGAGCTTCGACTGCTCCTGCTCGACGGCGCGCTCCGGTTCGCGGAGCAGGCCCGGGAAGGTCTTGAAGCGAAGAACTTCGAACAGGCGTACGAAGGCAGCCGTCAGTGTCGGGCGATTCTCGCCGAGCTGAC
>NYSY01000095.1 GCA_002683215.1 Planctomycetaceae bacterium | reverse complement strand
TGATGGAATCGCGGGTTTCGGCGATTGCAGCCTGACTTCGACGAATCCCGCCGATGAATACGATCCGTCGATCAGGAGCTTCGTGATTCCAGTCGTCGTGCATGTGATCATGAACGACGACGGTTCGTTGGGGGATATCGGCCGAGCGACCATCGAACGTCAGATGGTGATCCTCAACGACGACTTCGCCGGCACCGGCTTGGCGAGCGACCCGGAGACACCATCGGCTTCTCTTCGTTTCGTCCTCGCTCGACAGGATCCTTCGGGAGCACCGACCACGGGCATCACGCGTTCGAAGAACACCGTCTGGTTCAACGACGAGGGCGAGTATTGGAACGATCTCGCATGGGATCCAACCAGATACCTCAACGTGTACACGAATACGGCCGGAGGTCCGCTTGGATACGTCAACGCATTTCCAGCTTCTGGCTCGGCGGGCGATATCGACGACCGGGTGGTCATCGACTGGCGGGTATTCGGTGAAGCCAGTACTTACGGGCCACCACAGGATCTCGGACGGATCCTGACCCATGAAGTCGGTCATTATCTCGGCCTTCTCCACACGTTCCAAGGTGGCTGTGGATCATCGAGCTGCCTCGACTCCGGCGATCTGATCTGTGATACACCGCCTCAGTCCGAGCCGGATGTCGATTGTTCAAGCAGTAGTTTCTGTGGAGAAGAGAGCCTGGTCTCAAATTTCATGAACTACTCCTGGCAAGCATGCATGTCCGGATTCACCAATGAGCAGATTCGCAGAATGCGGTGCACGCTCGAGTCCTACCGACCACTGCTTGGGATGGAGTCGGAAGTGTGCGGCTTTGTTTGTGAACACGACCTCAACGGCGACGGTTTCGTCAACGGGAGCGATCTGGGGATCATGCTGGGCAGGATTGGTGGGCCTCCCTCCGACATCATCCAGTGTGGCGACTTCAACTTGGACGGCTTGATCACGGGAAGCGACCTGGGATCTCTTCTTGGAGCATGGGGAGAGTGTGCCGAGTCGCCATGTGACGGGGTGGCGACTTGTGACGACGGCGACGAATGCACCGTGAACTACTGTCTCGAGGGCGAGTGCCGAAGCCTTGAAATCAGTGGTTGTGGAATCTGCGGGGGCGCAGAATCAGGCTCTTGCTACGAGTCGAACGGAACGCCCGGCTGCAGCAACGCCGAGTGCTGCGAAGCCATCTGTGAGGTCGACCCGTACTGCTGCTTCGTTGCCTGGGACGCATCCTGCCGTACGAAGGCACTGTCGGGGAACTTCCCCGAATGCGACGGCTGACCGGTTCGGTATTCGATGTGGTACCGGTCTCGGACGAGCCGGCAGTCCACTTGTGGGAGTGCTCCATCGCACTCGTTCGATCTACAATGGGACGCATGCCGCACACCCATTCGAATGACCCGCGAAGATCCGTGAGCCCATCCGAATTCGGGCGGCCCGACCATCCCGGTGATCTGACGCCCTTCCTGAAGCAGTTGATCGCCGGCGAGAAGCTCTCGGAATCGGAGTCGCGGTCCGCATTCGAGGGAATCATGACCGGGGCTGCCCACGAGTCCGAGATCGGTGCGTTGCTCGCGCTTCTCGCGACCCGCCTTCCCACGGTCGACGAGCTGGTGGGCGCGGCGACGGTGATGCGGGAGAAGGTCGATCGTCTGGAAACGGGCGTCGACCCGGATCAGCTGCTCGACACCGCCGGAACCGGCGGGGCCCCGAAGACCTTCAATGTCTCGACCGCGGCGGCCATCGTGGCTGCCGCCGCCGGCGTGAAGGTCGCGAAGCACGGGAACCGGTCTCGGACCGGGCGAGGTTCGGCGGAGGTTCTGGAGCGACTGGGCGTCGATGTCGACGCGGGCCGACCGGCTCAGCTTCGTTGCCTCGAATCCGCGGGCGTGGCGTTTTGTTTCGCGATCCACCACCACCCGGCGGCGAAGCACGCGATGCCCGTCCGAAAGGCGTTGGGATTCCCGACCATCTTCAATCTGCTCGGCCCGTTGACCAGTCCCGCCGGTGCGGGACGTCAGATCATGGGTGTGTATGACGATCGGTTCGTTCGCCTGGTCGCCGAAACCCACGCGCGGCTCGGTACGGTGCGGGCGCTCGTGTTTCACTCCGGCGACGGACTCGACGAGTGCTCGATCGGCGCACCGACCCACGTCGCCGACGTGAGCAACGGCGAAGTCACGGAGTACGAGATCGATCCGGCGGCGCTCGGGCTTCGACACGCGACCGTCGAATCGCTTCAGGTCCGAGATCTCGATCATGCGGCGACGCTGGTTCTCGACCTGCTGCAGAATCGAGAACGGGGACCGGCACTCGACATGACGCTGCTCAACGCGGCGGCCGCAATCGTCGCCGCGGGGGTTGAAGATTCCTTCGAGCAGGGAATCGGGCGTGCCCGCGAGGTGATCGGATCAGGTGCTGCAGCCGCGACCCTTGCGGCATTGATCAAGGCATCTCACGGCTGACGGGTTCGTTCAGGGTCTGGTTTTTTCGGTCTTCATGCGTTTCCGCCGCTTCGCCCGGGGCGTGTGTAATCCTGCATACCCTCGTCGTCCGTGACGAAACGACATGACGGAAATGGAGGGTGGTTCGGCATCATTCTCGGGGTCGGTGCCTTCTCGGGTACGGCGACGGGTTGCGCGATCGCCGGAGCCGGTTCCGTACGCCTTGAAGACACGGCGGTCACCCTCTCGCTCGCGGTCGCGATCTTCGGGCTCGTTCGATTGATTCGCGTTGGTGCGTCGGATCACGGAACTCGAATCCTGGCACTGTTGTCGATCGCATCGGTCTACGCCGTGATCGCGATATTCGATGCGAACACGGACCGATGGCCCGACCACCCCGGGCATGGCCGATCCGTGATATCAATCGAGGGGACGTTCCTCGACGCGGCAAGACCCGAATTCGATCGACCGGGGCGGCGTGATTCCGATCGCGACCGCTCATACGTCGCCACGATGCGGGTCGATTCCGTCTCAGGCCTCGGGGATCCCGCCCTGCCACTGGATCCCGGCGATGAGATCCGGGTCCGGATCACCTCGGGGCCGCCTTCTGTTCCACCGGGCGTTCGGGTTGCCGTACTGGGTCGTCTGATTCCGGTCGGGCGGCCGCTGAATCCAGGATCAGGTCGGCGGCTTCTTTCGTCGGGCCCCGTCTTGATACTGGTTCCAGACGCTCGGCTCATCGGTCCCGTGGTCGGCCTGGATCGACGGATCCACGTCGATTGGCCGATCGCGATTCGGTCGGAGATACGCGCGAGGTTTCGTCGTGGCATCGACGCCATGTCGGCGTTCAGTGATGGTGTCGTGGACGAGGATTCACTTCTCTGGTGCCTCCTGACTGGTGATCGTGGTCGAATCGATGACCGGACACGAGTGGCTTTCAGACGTTCGGGCCTCTCTCATCTACTTGCGATCAGCGGTCTGCATCTCGCCGTCGTCGCGTCCATTCCATGGTTCATTCTCGGTTGGATGGGGGTGGGACGAGGAGTTCGTTGCATGGCCACCGCGGCTTCAGTGATCGGCGGGGTGATGCTCGTCGAGTCGAGCCCGAGCGTGATCAGAGCGGCATCGATGATCGTTCCGATACTGACCGGCGCTGCGATCGGGGCGGCCTTCGGCGCACTGCCCCTGCTCGGGATCGTGGCGGGAGTCATGCTCTGGATCGATCCGGGTTGGATCGAGTGGTCGGGATTCCAGTTGAGCTTCGTCGCGACTTCGGCGTTGGCGTTCTCCTTTCAAGGCGCGAGAAAATCATGGTTCGGAGCTCGAGATTCGATCGGACGAAGTCGACCGGGCATGTTCCGAGATCGTTGGGTGAAGCTGGCGACGGCGTCGATCGTCGCCTGTCTCGCGACGCTTCCAATCGTGGAGTCCCGGTTCGGCATGGTTCCGCTCGCTCTGATTCCCGCGAGCATCCTGATGGCGCCGTTGATGTTCGCGTTTCTCGTGCTCATCGTGCCGATCTCGATCATCGCGATGATCGAACCCGCGTTCGGGCGCGTTTTCTCACCAGCGATCGTCGGTTTCGACATGATCATTCGCGAGGTCGCCATCCGGATCGCCGATGTCTCGCCGGTCATCCTGACGCTTGATCCGGGTTCCACATGGACCATCGCGGCGACGATCCTCGGCGTCACCGCCCCAGGCCTCGTGATGCATCGCGGAGTACGTCGAACCGCCGGGTGCGTCTTCTTCGCGTTGGTCACGATCCCGATGCTGCCATCCACCGGCCCATCGATCGATGGCAGGCTTCGGGTGGACATGCTCGCGGTCGGTGACGGGACCGCGATTCTGGTCCGGACTCCACGGTCGACGGTGCTCTTCGATGCCGGCAGTTCGAGCATTCCAGGATTCGGTGCAGACACGATCTTTCGCGGTCTTCGGTCGCTCGGAGTCCGCCGTCTCGATGGCATCGTGGTTTCACATGCCAACATCGATCATCATGGTGCGATCGCAGCCCTGATCGGTCTGATTCCCACGAAATCGATCGTGGTGACGCCCGCGTTTCTTCGACGAATACACCGCACACCGGATGCACCGGAACATTCCAGTCTTCTCCAAGCAATCGATCATGCGGCGGCATTGCGAATCGTGAATCGAATGGATCGGATTCCATTCCCCGATGGCGATTGGTTGGTGTTGCATCCGCAGATCGATGATGATTTTCGAAGAACCAACGACGAGTCGATGTCGCTTCGAGTCCATGGTGCATCCCCGGATTCGGAAGGCGATGGTCCGATCGCCGACCTTCTCCTGTTCGGTGACTTGGAGACGGCGGGCGTGGTCCGATTGATGGAACGTGATTCGACGCTTCAAGCGAGGGTGATGGAGATTCCCCACCACGGAAGCTGGCGTCCGGTGGTCGTCGATCTGATCGAGGCCGTGCAACCCAGGATCATCCTTCAATCGACCGGTCCGCTTCGATTGGAATCGGATCGATTCGATGCGGCATCTCGGCGCCGGATCCGGTTCGTGACCTGCCGTGATGGTGCGAGCACCGTGACGATCTCACGAGATGGATCGATGAGGGTCGAGACGACGAAAAGCGGAATCCTGGCGAGCGTTCGATCCCCTTGACCCGGGCAGCGGTCAGAAGAAACGAAGGCCGGCTTCAAATCCGAGGGACGGATCATCGCCTCCAGCGCGGGCCCAGACGACCATCACCGCCCGGTCGACATGCCGGCCTTCCGGCAGGATCGTCTTCAGGGTTCCGGTCATTCCCTCGAGGAGCGGGGCCGAGGATCGAATCCGGATTCCGGTGTCGCTCAGGTCGACGGATCGATAGCGAACGGGCTGGTCCGGATTGAAGTGCCACGCAAGCACCACCTCCACGGAGATCGAATCCCGTTCCGCTTCGCGACGATCGGCGCCGGTCGATGCCGTCGCCTTCCTGCTCATCATTGAATCATCCAGCATGGTCCGTGGACATCGGCGAAATCCTCATTTGAATCCGGCCAGATCGGGCGTAAATCCAGTTGGGCATTCGACTTGGATTGGCAGCGACGTCTGTGCGGCTGAACGCCCGGCGGAGGCGAGGTTCTCCACATCCGGTGCACCAGATGGGGATAAACCCCGGAGGTTCGATAACCGCATCGGAAACTTCGTTCCACGCATGTCGAGGTGGGTTCGTGCCGATGAACAAGGGTCGCCATGTCGAACTCTCCACAAGAAAACCTCACGTCGCCTTCTGATGCCGATTCGGATCTGAACCTCACAGCAGGTGGTCCCACGCCCGAGCGTCTGGTCGAAGACGTCCTTCGGGATGCTCGTTCACTGCTCGGCGAGCCGGTAGCGGCCGCAACCCACCCCGAGCAGGACGTCGAAGCGGCGTCTGAGGCAGCGGTCGATGAGATGATGGATCGCGCCGGCGCGGATGCCGATCCGTCCACGAACGAGTCGGGGTCGGATGCGGGCATGCAGGCGGGGGTTGTGGAGGGCGCAGGGTTGCGCTCGTCGCCCTGTACCTCAGTGGTAGCGCCGATGATCTGTTGCAGATTTTCCAAAAGCAAACGCGGTGCT
>NYSY01000001.1 GCA_002683215.1 Planctomycetaceae bacterium | reverse complement strand
GCGAGTGGGACGGCGCCCACGAGCACCGTGCCGATGATGTACTTGCAGAAGGTGCTGGAAGCCACCTCCGTCATGGCGAACGCGTCCGACGTTTTTCCCATGCCCAGGCCGACCACCCCGCCCAGGCCGACCATCATCGAGACGATAAGCAGGACCATGGCGCAGTAGATCACCTTGGAGCCGAGCGCCGGCGCCGGTGCGTGACTAGGGAAGCCGGACAGCTGTGCGGCCCAGGCCCGGGCGCCGAGCTCCCGGCGGAAGGCACGCACGGCCTCTGCGTTGACCGCGTCCTGGGCGATGGGCTCCACGTCGAAGTTGTCGGCGAACGGGTCGCTCATGTCAGAGAAGGAGAGCGAGCCGCCCTCGGTGGTGATCGCTTCGTCATCGACCACGGTGGCGGTGGCGGTGCCCGGTTGATCGGGGCAGATTTCGCACTCGATGTCCAGAGCCTTGGCCACTTCAGGTTGTACGTGCCCCACACTGTCGCCGTACTCGTCTTGGATGGAGCCGTCCTCGAGGACGTATGCCTGCGGTTTGGTCGCCGCGCCTTTGCGCTGCCGCCACCAGGATGGCGGCTTGCCACGCTTGCCGCCACCGCTAGTCGGCACTGGCGTGATCCCCGCGCGGCCTGCGTTGCGAGCGGCAAACGCAGTGATGAACAGCACGAACATTTTGAGGTCGCGCTTTGCACGGGGCGCGGCACACGGCGGTAGCACGGTGCCATCAGGCATCTTGCCCCCGTTTTTGGTGTGGTCCCATCCGAAGCAGTTGAAGCAGGCGAAGCGGCGCTGCGCACCTTCGGTGGCCGCAGGGCGGATCGACGATGCAGAGACGAAGGCATCGCGCAGCTCGCCCATTGACGGCATGTTGTCGAGCGAGAGGGCGCCGAAGGTGTCGACCTCGGCGTCGGCCGCGAAGCCGTTGATGACCGCATCAGCCTGGTGCCCGTCCACCCGCGTGGAGGAGCCCGTCGTGCTCCCGCGGCCTCCGGCGGCTCGGGCAGTGATCATCCCGGTCTTGACCTGCGCGTCCCACAGCCCGCCGAAGTGGTGGACTATCTGGCTCATCGAGCGGCGGCGGCCTCCGCCCGCGGCCACACTGAACCGCCAGTCCGCCGGAGCGTCGTTGAGCTCGGTCAGCGCCTCGCCCGAGATGTACTGCAGCGACGTCTTGAAGAGCTGGTTGAGCATGATCTCGCAGAGCTCGTGCTCGGTGAAGCGCTGAGCCACAGGCTGGATGTCGGCGTTCTTCTTGTCGAGGAACATCTTGAACTTGAGCACCGACCCGTCGCCGAAGCCCACGGCCTGCAAGATCGGCGTCATCTGCATCTCCGCCTTCATCTGCATGACATCGCTCGTCGTCGTTGGTGTCCGGAAGTTCGCGGTGAAAAACACCCACATCGCCCTAGCATCGTGCCCGCCGGCAGCGGCGCCGCCCAACGCGCGGAGCGTCGCCTTGAGCGAGGGGTCCAGGACGTGGTGGAGCAGCAACGCCGTGGTGGCCTTGAGCCGCCGGGTGCGCTCGCGCGCCGTGCCCCCGGCGGGCAATCCCCCCGCAGCTGCAGCACCCAGTGCGGGCGCTCCGGCCGCATCGCCCCCACCGTCCTGCCCCAGCAGGACCTCGTCCATCGTCCAGTCATCGTCTGCCTTCTTGGCAGCTGCGGCATCCAGGAACTCGCTCACAAACCTGTCCCCGTCGCCGCGGTCACCAGCAAAGGGCTTGCAGGTAAAGCCCTGCTTCCGCCAGGGCTCGAAGTGGTCATCCATGGCCATGGTGGTCTAGTGGTTCTTCGAGGCGGTTGCGCCACGTAAGAAAGTGAGGGTATCTCAGGGTCAAGCCGACCCTACGGACTCCGCCGTACAAAGACCCAGCCGATCTTCCAGCACACAGGCAAGCCGCCAGGCTCCAGTTGCCTAATACACCGGTAGGACACCGGTAGGACACCGGTAGGTACATACCGCGGACAAGCATCATAGTTTCTGACGCGCCCCCATGCGCAGTCCCGCGCTCGGCACCTCCCAATTCAGGTGCCTCCATGTTTCAGATAGCAATGGTGTTGCAGCTGTTGCCAGATGAAGTGGGCAATCAGCACGTTGGTCAGTAGACCACGTCCATGATGATATCACGGAACTTCTTGTAGTAGTCGATCACCTTCGGCATCGCTTTGGTCAGGATGTCAGCGATCATGCTGTGCGTGTCGATCAGGTGCACCGTGAGCACCAGGTTCTCGTACGCGTCGCGCACGAAGTGCTGCCACGACTCGAAGTGCCGCGTGCGTGCCGTCACGCCCGAGTTGCGCACGTTGAACCACATGCCCTCGTTGTCGATCAGCAGCGGCGTCGGGCCGTTCGGCGTCATCTTCAGGAACGTGAGGATCTGGCGGATGAACTTGATGTCCTTAGTGGCGGCCACGCCCGCGCAGATCTCGGCCTCGGTCGAGCTCTGCGCGCTCACCTTGATCTTGCGCGAAGAGTGCGCGACGGGGCCGTTGCCGTACATCACCACGTGGCCCGCGTGCGACGGGTTCCACGAGGCGTCCGAGTAGACGTGCAGGCCGTTGTCAGCGATGAACTGCTGCACGTTCAGCGGAGGGTCGCTCTGCGTCTCGGGCACCCTGGGCTCGCCCCCGAAGGTGATGCCGATGTGGCGCGTCTTGTACATGTACGAGAGCACGTCGAGCAGGGCGTACCACGCGTCGGGGCTCGGGTTGCTCATGTACTGCGCGAGGAAGGCGACATGGAATGCACAGTCGACCCGGGTGCGGTTGGTGAGGAAGAGCAGGCATCCCACGAGACCCATGTAGTCCTTCCCAGCCATGAAGTTCTTCTCGGCCTCGTTGGCTGCCGCCTTGATCGACATGAACTTCTTCACGCCGTCTGCGCTGGTGTCGACGGGCGCAGCACGCAGTTTCGAGTTCTTGCCGAGGTACTTGTTGAAGTACTGCTCGATCTTCACCGTCTGGTTGAGGGTGTACGCCCCCGTGATCGGATCGCGCGTCACGTCGCAGCCGGTGAAGTTGGCCACGGGCTTATCTCCGGTGATGGTGTAGTACTTGCGGTACTCGACGAGAAACCGATCCTTGGCCGCCTCGCTGGATGGGAGCAGCAGCGCGTTGTCGACGAAGATGCCGACGTCGATCCACTCACCATCGTCCCATTCCTTGCGGTACAAGTTGGGGTCTGCCGTGCACTGCGCGCAGCCGATCTTGTCCTTGACGACCGTGCCGTGCTCCTTGTAGTACAGGTTGCCCGAAGACTTGCCGCCCTCGACCGATTTGTAGAGCTTGCAGACTTTGCCACCACCCTTGGGCTCGAAGCCGGTCGGGCACTGCATGTACAGCGGTCGGTCGATCTTGGCTGTGGTGAAGGCAGCGCGCACGTCCGTCTCGTAGATGGTCAGCTTGAGCGATGCGGCCTTGGCGAACAGGCAGTTCGAGGTGGAACAGTTCATGCCCGTGATGTACGTGTCGTCGAAGTCTTCCCCGTAGACCATGGTGAAGCCCTTCATCACCCAGCGCGCGCGGAACTCCTTGACCGACCCGTCGTCGTTGTACTTGACAGCGAACGCCCACTTCCCGCCGTGGACTCTGGTGCCGGCGCTCTTGGGCTCGTTTGAGTCGACGAGCTCCCACGCCTCGTTGCCCATCTTCTTGGTCATGTCTGACTCCATCGCCTCCCGCCACTGCTTTGCGTACGGTCCGGTGAGCGCGTCGTGGGCGTCCTTGGGCAGCGGGATCGCGCCCCCTGCGGTCGTGGCGTTGCAGAGCTCCCACGGCGCCCCCGGGCTTGAACGGAACAGCCAGCCCGGCATTGCGGCAGTGCTGTAGAGGAGTGAGGCGACTGCCGAGAGGCGCATGCCGTTAGCGGTCGCAGTGGTGGCGGGCGGTGGCGCAGCAGCAGGTGCGGCGGCGGGCGGCGAGGTAACCGTGCTGCCGTCTCCGCGAGTGATTGCGCCGGAGTTGTTCACGTACAACCCGGTGCTGCCCTGCGTGTTCGCAGACGGCCCTGTGGCTTGGGTCAGGGGTGTCCGCTGCTGGAACACGTTCGGTGGGGCTGGGAGGAGCCGCTCCGCTGCGTGGCTGATGGCGACATGCCTGAGCATCGGCAGCACTGGGAACTCGCGCTCGTCGAAGGAGATGCTACGTACCGTTGTGATGCGGCCGAGCTCCGGCACGAGCACAAAGTGCGCCTCGCGCACGGGGTCCCAGCCGAGCGTGATTGCTTCGAAAGCGACTGGCGACAGCTTGGTCGGGCGTCGCACATCGGGCAGCCGCACATAAGCGCGGGTGAACATGACCCGGAAGCGCTTCAGCAGCGTGGCCTTGCTCTCAACGATGCCCAACTTGGAGTTCGGCGTGGCAGGCGGGTTGAAGCGGCGGCTCGGCAGGCTGTTGTGGGCCTGTGCTGCCTGGTTCGCCATGAACGGCCAGTAGGGCTCGGCATCGCCTACGGCGCTCGATCCTAGGATGCGCATGGGACGGAGCAGCACACCGATAATGCGCTCTGCGCCCGGGTTGGTGTTGCTCTCGCCGGCAACCGAGAAAGAGTGGCGTGTGTTCAACTCGAGGCACATCTCTTCGGTCTCCTTGCTCGTGAAGCCACCATCACCGTCGGTGTGCCATTCCCAGACGCGGCCGTCCTTCAGGTGCGCCTGGTTGTCTACCTGGTACTGCTGCAGGGATGCCTTGATCGCCTGCGACTCCTTGGCCTTCAAGTACCCGATTGACACGTGCCCCGAGTACCAGTCGTAGAAGACGATGGCCCACTTGAATCCGTGCGTCACTGACGGAGTGAACGGCCCGACGATGTCTGACGACACCCGTTGCCCGAAGAAGGTGTACTCCTTGGCGCGCTCGCGCGGCTGCTTCTTGTGGTACGGCGCGTGCCGGTGGCCGCCCAGCATGCAGTGCTTGCAGGTAGTCGGGTCGTGCTTCCACAAGCCAGTGCGGTTGTTGCCAAAGTGCACGAGCCGAGCGTGGTTGATGGAGTCGTCGTCGAAGACCGCGTCGGTGGTGTTCACGCTGGCAGCATGGTGCACGTTCTTCGCAGGCCGCGCCGCCACGCGCGCCTTGCACTCGAGCGGATCGACTGTCATCTGCACCTTGTGCCCGTTGGGCAGCGTCATCACGTTGGTGCCGTTGAACTCGGTCTGGATACCGTCGTGGTAGAAGGCGTAGATCGAGGCGAAGAGCCGAATCGGTCGCCCGTTCGAGCGGAGCGCCGGCGTGTACAGAAGGCCCGAGAGCTCTGCTGTTTCGTTGTACCCGCTCTGGCGAGTCTTCATCACCTGAAGGCTCTTGGAGCGACTGGCTACGGGGTGGAGCGTCCCGCTGGCTACGCGCACCTTGACCTTGGGCATGCGTTCGATGTCATGCGTGGCATCCGCTGCGTCGCCGCTGCTGTGGCGCATCGCGCCCGAGTCGTTGGTCCAGTAATGGGAGCTATCATTGGCAGCGAGCGAGATGCCGCGCGTGTCCGTGTCCACGTTGCAGAGGTTGAAGACTTCGTACCCTTTGCCGCACCAGATGGCGTCCTCCACGATCTGTTGCGGCGATGTGCGGCCGGCACCCCCACGGTTCATCGTGAAGACCGCGGGGCCCGCTGCGGCAGCGGCGGCGGTGGTTGCAGTCGCAACGGGCTGCGCGTGCATCACGTACAGCAATGGCGAAGCCCAGACGGAGAGCACGGAGCAGACGATGCGCCAGACCTTGGGCAGGGCTTTTCCGATCGTCCTGAGCACGTTGATGATCACCATGGCGGTCGCGGCCAGGGCGAGTGGGACGGCGCCCACGAGCACCGTGCCGATGATGTACTTGCAGAAGGTGCCGGAGGTCACCTCCGTCATGGCGAACGCGTCTGGCGTTTTTCCCATGCTCAGGCCGACCG
>NYSY01000094.1 GCA_002683215.1 Planctomycetaceae bacterium | reverse complement strand
GGGTGCCGCCGCCTGCTGCTCCCCGGACCCGGAGCTGGCGGCCAGCGCTAGCATCGCTGCGGCGAGCATCGTGGGGGCCTCTGGGGGAGGGGCGGAGGGGAGGCCCCGGCGGGGGCGGCTCCATTTTCGCATTTTCTCAGTGCTTTCTGAATTCCTTTTCCCTCGCGTCGACGCCGTCATGCGTCCTCCAGCCCAGTGGGCCTTGCGGCCTTGCGTTCTCATGTCTTTCGATTCTCGTCTCGGCCCCTCGCTGGTGCGGACTCAGCAGCCTGTGCGCCGCAACCACTGCAGCATCACCCCTCTCGGCGTACTGTGAGCGAGGGGCGAGGCCTGCGACCGGGGCGGGCCCCGCCGGCGATGGCACGGCGCAGGGCAATGCTGTGCACCGCAATCGTGGCAGGTGTAGGCGGCGCGGCTGGCTTCACGATCCCGCTGCACCAGCTTCGAGTTAAGGTGGGACGCGAGGCGCGAACCGGCTCGTGCAGACGCTGCCTGGCGCTAACAGCTCGCGCGTCGCGCAGGTCGGGGGCTCCGAGATGAACGTTGCCGGCGCCGACGAAGACGTCTACTACGTCACGGTCAACGTCGGCACGCCGCCCCAACCCTTTCGCGTCAAGCTGGACACGAGCTCGTACGATCTGGTGCTCCCCTCCGGCGTAGCGGCAGACGCCGGCCCCTCTGCGTGCACGACGTGCCACGCGAAGCGACACCCGGTGCGCTGCCATCCCTGCTTTGTCGAGCTCGGTGTCAGCTGACGTCTGGTGCGCGCGTGCAGGGCTACAACCCGCAGCGCTCGTCCACCTCTGCCATCATCGGGTGCCACGACGACGAATGCGCGTCCGTGCCAATGAGGGAGGAAGGCGCGCTTCCCGCGATCTGCACCATGGAGGAGAAGGACGGCTCGCCGCTCTGCCCGAGGGTCCCCTCGGGCCCTGGCCAAGGGCAGTGCGTGACCGCCCCGGGCCTGCACGCCGGCACGAGCGGGCTTGTCGCTTGCCAGGATCACCTGGATCCGCCCTGCAGCCGGGTTGTGAATGCCCCCGCTCCGCCCGGGCCGGCCACGCCAACAGGACACTACTTGTGCGACATGGACATGGGGCAGTTTGGCGCGGCGCTCCGCGGGCACCAGCTGTCCGAGTATTGCCCAGAGACGTGCGGCGTCTGCGACCGAGACGCTACACGCTACTGCGCCGACAACGCCGACTGGACCGATGAGCACGGTCATCGGTGCCATGACTACGCCAAGGGGTCCCTGCACAACACATGCTTTCAAGGCGAGGCGTACGTGGCGTGTCCGGTCAGCTGCGGCGCGTGCGGCGATTGCTGCGCAAGCTTTGCCTCGGACGATGACGGCTGTTTCTTCCGCTCCTTTTACGGCGAAAGCAAAGTCTTTGGCGTAAAGTACCAGGACTCCATTTCCCTGCACGCGCGCACCGATCAGAGCGGGGACAGCCTCTCTGCCCCCGAGTCCATCTTCGGACTCATCACGGACGAAGAGAACAACTTCATGCCGAATGAGGAGATTGACGGCGTCTGGGGGCTTGGGATGGTGCCGGATGAACTGAACTGCAACCCCTCCTGCGGCTCAATGCAGCCCTTTTCGCAGTTCCTGGAAAGTTCTCCGGGTTTGGACGACTTGTTCGGGATCTGCTTGGACAGCGACGGCATTAGCTCCTGGGACATCGGCGTCGTCGACCGCAAGAAATATTCCGGCGAAATCAACTACGTGTCGGTGGTGCCAGACAGCAACGGTGTAATGACGGAGTACGACATCGGACCACCCACTTCAATCGAGGTGGGCAACGGCAACCCGGTCTCGCTGAGCTCGATGCATGGTCTACACACCATCGTCGACATTCACACGCCCAACGTCGGTGTGCCGACGGCAGTGATGAATGACTTGCGCACCGCATTTCTGCGCGTGCTGCCGGAATCGTTCTCCGTCGCGCAGCTCTCCTCGGCCGATCTGGTCAACTCCGGCTGCGTGGCGCCCGCGAAGGAACACATCCAGGAGTTTGCAAGCTTCGTTGCGGGAGGCAACGCTGGGCTGCAGGAGCTCGGCCTTCCGACAGTGACAATAGGGCTCTCGCACGGCTCTGTCGAGCTCCAACCGGCCGACTACCTCGCGATCGAAGCTGACATAATTTGCCTCGACATTGTGGAGCGACAGGACGATTACATGGTGCTGGGGCGGCCGGTGATGCTGTCGTACTACACCATCTTCGACCGCGAGCACAAACGGGTCGGCTTTGGCAAAAGCAAGGGTCTCTGCATCCTGGTAAGGATCCGCATCGATGTGTCAGGTTTGCAACGGTTGTGACCTGACGCGGGCGGTGCGTTGACAGGGCGAGGCCACCTGCGAGGAGGACCAGTTTGAGTGCAACAACGGGGAGTGCATCCCGTCGGAGTACCTCAACGACGAGGCGCCTGACTGCAGGGACGAGTCGGACGAGGCGTTGCCCAACGGCGCCCAGCCTGTGCACCACGGGTGAGTCGTCTTCGCCCCACCTCTTGCGCCAATGCACGAGGCGACGGCTAATCCGCGCTGTCCGACAGGCCGACCGGCGGAGGCTCGTCCCATAGCTTGGCGTGCTCGCCGTTGCCCGATCCGCCAAACGGCCATGTGGCGATTGATGCGAGAAAGGCGACGTATAGCTGCTCACCCGGCTATTCCCTGCGCGGGCTGCAGGAGCGGGCCTGCCTGCCGACGGTGCGCCTGCCGCCGCTCGAGCTGCTTGTTGTGCGGAAGTTGTCTCTTTGACTGGTTCGGTTTTGCGCAGGGGGCGTGGGTGGGGACGGAGCCGGTGTGCCAACGGGGTGGGAAGGACTCGTCGAGCACCTGCGCATCTGTGGACAACGAGCAGTGCGAGGCTTACCTGTCGAACGGGATCACCTGCGCGACGCTGGACATGATGTCCTTGGACTGCCGCTGCGCCTGCGGGGCGGCGTCGGTGGGGTGCGACGAGGCGGCGGTGACACGCGATTGTTCGAACCCCGACGTGATCTCACCCGACGACCTCTGCGGCAACGTGTGCTCGCGCACAATACTGGCGCAGTGGGACAACTGTGGCAACGACGCGGCGGTGTCGCAGATCATGTCGCAGTTCGCCAACGTGCGAAATTACTGCGCGAGTCTGCCTGGTGGCGGCGGTCATTGAGGGTGTGTAATGCGATTGAAAATCTTTTCCACGTTCTATACAGCAGGCCTCACGCAAGGAAGCGCTCCATAAGCTTCGCCGTCGCGGATGTGAAGCCCGCCCCGCGCAGCTGCTCAGCCGTCGCAGCGGTGCCCTTGCGCGAGCCGTCGATGGAAGCACGGCAGGCCTTAGCAAGCACCTTGCCCAGCTCCACGCCCCACTGGTCGAACGAGTTGATCCCCCAAAGGAACCCCTGCACGCACACCCGCCTCGCATCAAGACAGCTGTCGCCACGCAACGCTAAAACAAAAAGCGAACGCCGTTGGTGCCGTGCCTGGACGACGGTGCGGTGCTCGTAGATTGAGAGCAGCTGGCCGACTGTGAACGCATTCCTGCACCGAACCGAACGCCCTTTGAGCTCACTGAATCCGAGGGAAAGGTGCACAGGCAACAGAAGCAGCAGTGCACCCACATCTCCCCGATCAGAATCTGCGACGAAGGCCGGTTGCCCTCGAAGACTTTGTGCGACACCAGCTCTGGCGGGATGCCCTCCGCTGCGCATTGCTCCTCGGTCTTGCCGAAGGCCAACGCGTCCGGCTGCGCGAAGAAGTTCGACATGAGCTCGTCATGATTCGCCACCTTGCCTTCCACCTGCATCGGGGTGGGGGAGGTCTTGTAGCCGATGAACTCGCAGTTGGCGGGGCGGCCCTGGTGCAGCAGCTGGTAGAAGGAGTGCTGGCCGTTGGTGCCAGGCTCGCCGAACACGAACTCACCCGCGCCGTAAGGCAGGACCACGCCGTCCGCCGAGACGCGCTTGCCGTTGGACTCCATGTCGACCTGCTGGATGTGCGCGGGAAAGCGGGCCAGCGCCTGGGAGTAGGGGAGCACGGCGCGGCTGGGGATGTCCAGGAAGCTGACGTTCCAGACGGCGAGGACGCCCAGCAGGCAAGGGATGTTCGATGCGAGCGGTGCCTCGACCACATGCTCGTCGATGTCGCGGGCCCCGGCCAGGAACTGCTCCGCCGCCTCGTAACCGAACTGCAGCGCGATGGGCACGATGCCGATGGCGGAGGTGACGGAGTAGCGGCCGCCGACCCAGTCCCAGAATCCGAACATGTTCCGGGTGTCGATGCCGAACTTCGCGACCTCCTCGGCATTGGTCGACACGGCGACGAAGTGCTTCGCGCTCGCCGTCGCGTCGCCGTCGAACGCCTTGAGGACCCACTTCCGCGCGGTGTGGGCGTTGGTCATCGTCTCGAGCGTGGTGAAGGTCTTGCTGCAGACGATGAAGAGCGTCTCCTCGGGATCGAGGTCGAGGGTCTTCTCGTGGAAGTCGTTGGCGTCGACGTTCGAGACGAAACGGACGGTGAGTCCGCGGTCCGAGTACTTCCGAAGCGCGTCGTAGGCCATCGCGGGTCCGAGATCGGAGCCGCCGATGCCGATGTTCACGACGTTCCGGATGGGGCGCCCGGAGTGACCGAGCCAGCGTCCGCGGCGGATCTTGTTGGCGAAGGCGCCCATGCGTCGCAGGACCTCGTGGACGGCGGGCACCACGTTCTCGCCGTCGACCTCGATGACCGCGTCCGCCGGCGCCCGGAGCGCCGTGTGCAGGACCGCCCGATCCTCGGTGATGTTGATCTTCTCGCCCTTGAACATCGCGTTGCGGTGCTTTTCGACCCCCGCAGCCCGGGCGAGCGCGAAGAGGAGCTTCATGGTCTCGGCGTCGACGAGGTGCTTGGACCAGTCGAAGTGGATGCCGAGGGCCTCCGTCGAGCAACGGGTTCCGCGGCGGCGATCGGCGGCGAAGAGTTCGGTGAGCGAGGTCCGCCCCATCTTCTTCCGGTGGCTCGCCAGCGCCTTCCACTCCGGAAGCTTGTCGATTCGGGGACGATCGATGATGCTCTTGACGCTCTTCACGGTCATGGTCGGCTCGCTCCGGTCGTGGTCGTTCTGGGGGGACGGCGGTGTGCCGATTGTTCCCGTGATACGCTGCGGCTCGAAACTACCAGAACCCGCTCGGGATCGTTCCCGGGCGGAAGGCCCGGACGCACGAACCAGAGGATTCTCCGATGCCCGCGACCCGCGATCTCCACGAACTCGGACAGAGCCTCTGGCTCGACAACATCACCCGCGAGATCCTCGACGACGGGACGCTGCAGCGATACATCGACGACCTGTCGGTCACCGGCCTCACGTCCAATCCCTCGATCTTCCAGAAGGCGATCGGCGGGTCCGACGGCTACAACGATCAGATCCGGGAACTCCTCGGCCGGGGGCTCGAGACGGAGCCGCTGTTCTTCGAACTCGCGATTCGCGATCTCCAGCGGGCCGCCGATCTCTTCAAGCCGATCCACGAGGCCACCGACGGCGTCGACGGCTGGGTGAGCCTCGAAGTCTCCCCCCTGCTCGCCAACGACACCGAGAACACGATCGCCCAGGCGAAGGAGCTGCACGCGAAGGCGGGGCGGGACAACCTCTTCATCAAGGTCCCCGGGACCCGCGAGGGTCTGCCCGCGATCGAGGAACTGATCTTCGCGGGCGTTCCGGTCAACGTGACCCTGCTCTTCTCCCGCGAGCACTATCTCGCCGCGGCGGAGGCCTACACCCGAGGCGTCGAACGTCGCGTCGAGGCCGGGCTCGATCCGTTCGTGTGCTCGGTCGCCAGCCTCTTCATCTCGCGATGGGACAAGGGGACGGCCGACGTGCTCGAGGGCGATCTCAGGAACGCCGCCGGCATCGCGATCGGCGAGCGGACCTACAAGTCGTTCCACGAATTCACCAACGGCGAGCGATGGGCGGAGCTCAAGGAGCACGGTGCGAAGCCGCAGCGGCTCCTGATGGCGAGCACCGGCACCAAGGACCCGGCGCTGCCCGACACGCTCTACATCACGTCGCTGGCGGCGCCCGAGACCGTGAACACCATGCCCGAGAAGACGCTGCTCGCGTTCGCGGATCATGGCGTGCTCGACGGCCCGATGCCGGTCGACGGTGGTGATTGCGAAGCGGTGCTCGCCGGAATCACCGGTGCAGGCGTCGATCTCGACGCGCTCGCCGAGCGACTCCAGGTCGAGGGCCGGGATTCCTTCGACGCCGCGTGGCATTCCATGATCGCGGACATCGCGGCGAAGGCCGAGGCGGTCGGCAAGGGCTGATCCCGTCGGCGAGGCTCGAGTCCCGGTGCGACCGGGCGACGACCCCGTCCCGTCCGGATGCGCCCGCGTCTTCGACGCCGGTGCGGGCGGGGCAACACCAGAACGGCAGTGGCGCGTGAACGAACTTCTCGACGAACTCACCTGGCGCGGCTTGCTGCACCAGAGCACCTCGGAATCACTCGGCGACCATCTCGCGGCGGAACCGCGTCGTGGATACGTCGGATTCGATCCGACCGCCGACAGCCTCACGATCGGGAACCTCGTTCCCATCATGCTGCTCGCTCACTTCCAACGGGCCGGTCATCATCCGGTGGTGGTCATGGGTGGGGGCACCGGCCTGATCGGCGATCCGTCCGGCAAGAGTGCGGAGCGACCGTTGCTCACCGCCGGACAGGTGGCGCAGAACGTCGAAGCCCAGCGTTCCATCTTCGAGCGGGTGCTCGACTTCTCGGCGTCATGCGACAACCGGGCCGAGATCGTGGACAACCTCGACTGGCTCTCGCGGATCGGATTCATCGAACTTCTCCGCGACGTCGGGAAGCACTTCTCGGTGAACGTGATGATGCAGAAGGAGTCGGTGAGTTCACG
>NYSY01000008.1 GCA_002683215.1 Planctomycetaceae bacterium | reverse complement strand
CGAATCGACCGGTGGCGGCTTCTACCGCGTCCCGGTCGCCCGACGGGAGTTCTGACCGACCAGCGGTACTCGGCACCACTCGGCACCACTCGGCACGCCCCGGTACGACCCGGCCATTGCGGATCTCAGCCGACCTTCCGGACGAACGTGATCAACGCGACTCGAGCGGCATCTCGCGCAGCACGCGAAGCAAGAGGACGTCGACGTAGAACGGCACGAGCGGAAGCACCGCGCCGACCAGGCCGAGGATCGTCATCCGACCGGTGAGCGGCACCACGGTCCTCCCGACGAGGAACATCGCGACCACCACCATGAAGAGCAGGCCGTGAAGCGAGCCCACGACGGAGACCCACTCCGGCTGTCCGGCGAGGTACTTCATCGGCATGGCGACGCCGAAGAGCACGAGGGTCGAGATCCCCTCGACGAGACAGGCGATGATCAGGAGCTTCAGGAAGAGTCGGGGGGACATGGTCATCGTTCCAGGACGGTGGTCGGAAGAGTCGCAGAATGTCGGTGCACGATGCGATGGGGAGGTCGATGGTAGGCGGGATCGAGCCCGGCGACTCCGAAGCCGTGACCGCGTACCATCCACGTCGTCGCCCGACCCTTCCCCGACTCGCCGGACACCACGATGAACGCCGCCGCCCGATCGAACCATTCCCGCCTCGTTCCGACGCTCGTCGGCATCATGCTCGTCTCGAGTCTCGTGGGATGCGACGATTCCACGACGCCGCCGGCCGCTTCCTCGTCCGCCCCGACCGCCGCGGACTCGACGCCGGTGTCGGCGGACGCCGCGCCCCGCCTCGAGTTCGACGAACCCGTCATCGACTTCGGCCGGGTCCCCGACCACGAGACCCGCACCGCCCGCGTCGTGGTTCGAAACGCGGGCGGCCGACCGCTCACCGTCCAGAAGGTCGTTCCGACCTGCGGCTGCACCACGGTCGGCTTCAAGACGCCCATGACCATTCCCGCGGGCGGCGAGTCCACCATCACCCTCGACTTCGATCCCAAGGGCAGCGGGAAGCAGGAGAAGTACGTCCAGGTCGTCTCGAACGATCCCGGCAAGCCCACCAGCACGGTCACGATCCGCGCGGATGTGATCGCGACGCTCACCGCCGAGCCGAGATTCCTCGCACTGGGCCGGGTCACCGCCGGCGCCCCCGTCGTGGGCTCGATCGAAGTGAGCGCCGCCGAAGACGGCTGCACGCTGCGGAACGCGAGGATCACCGGAGATCTCGCCCCCCACGCGACACCCTCGATCACCCGCCTGAACGATCCCACGGAAGCCCGCGGCGTCTGGCGGGTCGACGTGAACATCGGACCGGCGGTGCCCTGGGGCTGGCACACCGCAAGCATGGTGGTCGACGGCACCATCGAGACCGCGGAGGGTCCGCGACCGATCAAGATGAACTTCGCCATCAACGGTTCGTTCGAGGGATCGGTGATCGCCGACGAAACGCTCCTCGGCCTGCTCACGATGACGCCCGGACAGCGGATCGATCGGGAGACCACCCTGCAGCGCGCCGATGGACGACCGCTCGCCTGCCTCTCCACGACGATCGTCGATGGGACGCCCGGGCTCGAGGCCGTGGTGGAACCCCTCGACGCCGAGCGCACCCGGTGGCGACTGAGGCTCCGGGGCACCGCACCAAGGACGCCGGGCAGCGTTCGTGGAACGGTCGTGATCACCACCGACGACCCGGCGAATCCCGTCGTCGCGATTCGATACGCCGGTGTCGTCCGCTGAACGCGACACCCAGAGGTGGGAATCGTGACCATGCGAGCGACGGACCGATTTCGGTTTCGATGCCTATCTCCGCGTGATAGAGTGACTTGCGGTGATGTTCTCGAACCTCATCCTCGCGAGCCTGCTGCTCATCGCCCGCCCGTCCGGCGATCCACCGGCGGTGGATTTCACCCGTGATGTGCGGCCGATCCTCTCCAGCAAGTGCTTCGCCTGCCACGGCCCCGACGCCGAGTCTCGCGCGGCGGACCTGAGCCTGATCGACTTCGCCTCCGCCACTCGTGAGCTCTCGCCCGGCATCGCCGCGATCGTTCCGGGTGATCTCGACGCGAGCGAAGCGTGGCATCGAATCACCGACGACGACGATCCGATGCCACCACGGAAGGCCCACGATCCACTCAGCGATGCCGAGATCGAGACGATCCGGCGCTGGATCGAATCGGGCGCGAGCTACCAGCCCCACTGGGCCTACGTCGAACCAGCGAGGACCGCCCGCGCCTCACCGGATGACACGGCGGTCGTGGATCGCCTGCTCGACGAACGGCACGCGAGTCTCGGCCTGCTCGCGAGCGACGCCACCGACCCGATCACCCTGCTCCGGCGACTCTCCTTCGACCTCGCCGGCCTGCCACCGTCGCCCGCCGAAGTCGACGCCTTCCTCGCGCTCCCGCCCGACGAACGCCTTCCACGAACCGTCGATCGCCTGCTGGCGAGCCCCCACTTCGGCGAACGACTCGCGGTGCGATGGCTCGATCTCGTCCGCTATGCCGACACCGTCGGTTACCACGGCGACCAGGAACACCGCGTCTGGCCCTACCGCGACTGGGTGATCNNCGCNTTCAACNCGGGCATGCCCTTCGATCGNTTCACCCGCTGGCANCTGGCCGGCGANCTNGTCGTCGAGNCGGACTCCNGANCTNCCCGNNGACGNGCGACAGGANGCNCTNGTCGCCTCCGGNTACAACCGNCTGGTNCAGACNTCGCACGAAGGCGGNCTNCAGNTNAAGGAGTANCGNGCGATCTACATGGCCGATCGCGTGCGNAACNCCAGCGAGNNCTGGATGGCCGCGACCGTCGGCTGCGCCCAGTGCCACGACCACAAGTACGACCCCTACACCCACCGTCGACTACCACGCGTTCGGGGCGTTCTTCGCCGACATCGACGACGAAGCNCATCTNCGAAATCCGTACGACGGNTACAACACCTCNCCCACGCGNCGCGANCCCGAGATGCGGGTGACCACGCCCGNCGCCCGGGAACGCCTCGACGACCTCGCGCNACGCCGCNNCATCGCCGAGCACGATCTCCGCGCGGCCGAAGCCGCGGCCGANGAGGCTTCACCGGAATGGGAGCGGATCCTGACGGCGCGGATCGCCGATGGTGGCGACCGGACGAGCACCTGGGTCGACGACGTCCTCGACACCGGCGGCACCGCGAGCGGTGACTGGACCTTCCGCGCCGATCCCGGAATCCCCGCCCACCGCGGCACGACGTACCGCGTGCAACGATCGGACGGACTCGTCCAGCACTACACCGTCGACACCGATCGACGGATCCGGATCGAACCGGATTCGGTGCTCGAAGCCTGGGTCCACCTCGACCCCGACGATCCACCCGCGGCCGTGATGTTGCAGGCGCACGCGAACGGATCCTGGGAGCATCGCGCCCGCTGGGGCGACGACTCGATCGCCTACGGGCGCACCCCGGACGATTCTCCGTCGTATCGCCGGATGGACGATCTCCCGCCGACCGGAACCTGGCATCGACTCGCGGTTCGACTCACCGACCTCGGCCTCGCCGCGGGGGATGAACTCGACGGGATCGCCTTCACCCAGTTCGGCGGCACGGTGCGATGGGACGCGGCGACGATCCGACACCCCGGCCCCGCACCACCGGAGGTCGTGGAGGCCTTGCGGCGGCCGGAGCCCGACCGGACCACGGTGGACAGACTCGCCATCGCGGCCCACCGGCGATCGACGGACCCGGTGATCGCCGACGCCACCACGTCACTCGCCTCCATCGATTCGGAGCGCGAGCGCATCGGGGCGATGCTCCCGACGACGCTCTACACCCGCCGCCTTGAGACGCCGCGCGAGGTCCGGGTCCTGCCCCGGGGCGACNGGCTCGACGANACCGGCCCGACCGTCCTTCCGGCCGTCCCCGCCTTCCTCGGCGAGGTTCCACGCAGAGATCCCGCACGACCACGGGCGGACCGGCTCGATCTCGCGGACTGGCTGGTGACCCCCGCCATCGACGGGGGCGTCGGCGAGATGACCGCCCGCGTGTTCGTCAATCGAATCTGGGCGATGCTCTTCGGCGAGGGACTCTGCCCGAGCGAGGAGGACTTCGGCGGCCAGGGACGCCCGCCCACGCATTCGGAACTCCTCGACCTGCTGGCGATCGAGTTCATCGAGTCCGGATGGAACGTCAAGGCGCTGGTTCGCCGAATCACGCTCACCGATGCCTACGCCCGATCTTCGATCCCCGCCGGCGACACGGCGATGCTCGACCCCGCGAATCTCCACTACGCCCGACAGACCCGTCACCGGATCGCCGCCGAATTCGTGCGCGACACCGCGTTGCAGGCCGGCGGACTGCTCGACACCGACCGCGGCGGCCCCAGCATCAAGCCCCCCCAGCCGCCCGGGCTCTATCGACACCTGAACTTTCCGACCCGGCGCTACCAACCGGACACCGACGACACCCAGTGGCGGCGCGGGGTCTACGTGCACTGGCAGCGACAGTTCCTGCACCCGATGCTCAAGGCCTTCGACGCCCCGTCCCGCGAAGCGTGCATCGCGACGCGATCAGTGTCGAACACGCCGCTCGCCGCACTGGTGTTGATGAACGACCCCGTCTTCGTCGCGGCGGCCCGTGGGCTGGCGGCCCGGGTCCTGGGCGACGATCCGGCCGCATCGGACCGCGAACGCCTCGGAGACGCCTGGCGGATCGTGCTCGGCCGACGCCCGAGCGACGCGGAGCTGAAGGTGCTGGCGGATCTTCTCGAACGATCCCGCAGGACCTTCGAAAATCAACCGGAAGACACGATGAGGCTGCTCGGCGATCGGGCCTCGAGTGATCCGCACGCCTTGCCGGCCGACGTCCCCCCGGCGGAGTTCGCCGCCTGGATCCAGACCTGCCGAGCCATCCTCAACCTTCACGAGACCTACACCCGTGAATGAGCCGATGTCCGACATCCTCGCCCAACTCGACGCGATGAGCCGACGCCGGTTTCTCGGCTCGTTGTCGATGGGCCTCGGGGCCGCGTCGCTCAGCCAGTGGCCCGGGGCGCTTCCGGGCGTGTCCGCCGCGGGACTCGCGCCGCCGCCGCTCCGCCCGAAGGCGAAGCGGGTGATCTTTCTCTGCATGGCCGGCGGTCCGAGCCACCTCGAGACCTTCGACCACAAGCCGCGCCTCGTGGAACTCGACGGCCAACCGATGCCGGAGTCCTACACCCAGGGCATGCCCATCGCCCAGTTGCAGGGCAAGGAACTGCGTTGCCTCGGATCCCGCGCCACCTTCCGCCGGCACGGCGAGAGCGGCCAGTCGATCAGCGACTACCTCCCGCACATCGCGACCTGCGCCGACGACATCGCCATCGTGAACTCGATGGTGACCGAACAGATCAACCACGATCCCGCCCACACCTTCATGAACACCGGGACCATCGTGCCGGATCGCCCCAGCATGGGCTCCTGGGTGAACTACGGACTCGGTTCCCTGAGCGAGAATCTGCCCGGTTTCGTGGTGCTGACCAGCGTGGGCGGCCGCAATCCGCAGCCCATCGCGGCCCGGCAGTGGTCGAGCGGATTCCTCCCCAGCAAGCTCTCGGGCGTGGAGTTCCACGGGCAGGGCGATCCGGTGCACTATGTCGCGAATCCCCCCGGCATCACCACCGACTGCCAGTCCAGCCTGGTCGACGCGGTCGCGGAACTGAATCGACTCCGGGCCGAGACGACCCGCGATCCCGAGATCGACTCGCGGATCGCGCAACACGAACTCGCGTTTCGGATGCAGGCGTCGATCCCCGAACTCATGGACATCTCGGAGGAGTCGACCGAAACCCTCGAGATGTACGGCGCGGTTCCGGGCGACGGTTCCTTCGCCAGCAACTGTTTGCTCGCCCGCCGACTCGCCGAACGCGGCGTCCGCTTCATCCATCTCTACCATCGCGGCTGGGATCACCACGGCGGGCTGAAGCAGTACATGGACGTGTGCTGCGACAAGTGCGATCAGCCGACCGCGGCGTTGCTGCAGGATCTCAAGCGACGCGGCATGCTCGAGGACACGCTCGTGGTCTGGGGCGGTGAGTTCGGACGCACCCCGATGTCCCAGGGCGGCGGCAGCGATCCCGGCCGTGATCATCACATCAAGGGCTTCTCGATGTTCCTCGCGGGGGGTGGCGTCCGAGGCGGCGTGACCCACGGGGCGACGGACGAACTCGGCTACGACGCGGTTCAGGACGTGGTCCACGTTCGCGACCTGCATGCCACGATGCTTCACCTGCTGGGTCTGGATCATCAACGACTGAGCGTCCCGCACCAGGGACTCGACGTCCGCCTGACCGGCGTCGAACCGGCGCGCATCGTCCGGGAGATCATCGCGTGACGGAGTCGGACGCCGCGAACACGCCGGCGATCGCGCCGCCTGCCCCGCCCACCACGGAAACCTCCGACCCCGTACCCCGCCTTTCGACCCGCGCGACGGTCCGGCGATGCATCCTCTGGATCGTGATCGCCTACGTCGCAGGTGCCAACAGTTTCCTGGTCGGATGGACCGCGAACGATGCCTCACCCGGCGCGATGGTCCTCGGCATCGCGCTCTACGGCGCCTTCATCGGCGTGGCCAGCTCCAGTGGCGGCTTCCGCCGACGCCTGCAGCGACCGTTCGTCGCGCGGTCTTTCAAGGTCGGATACGGGCTCCGGCTCGCGATCTGCATCGTTCCCGGCGCCGCGATGACCATCGACATGTTCCCGGGAATCCTCGCGGTGATGGCCGGAGATCTGCTCCAGCAGGAGGTTGGATTCGACAACTTCCACGCCACCCTGGTGTCCACGCTGGTCCAGGGAACGCTGATCAACATGGCCATCCTCCTCGTCGTCTTCGGTGCCTGGCTCCTGCAGAAGATGTTCATGGAGTGGAAGCCTCCGGTGCTCGACGCGAGGGCCTGTGCCGAGTGCGGCTACCACCTCGAGACTCTCGAGGCGGAGACCACCGCGACCTGCCCCGAATGCGGGCGGCTCAACACCGGCTTCAGCGAAACACGTCGATGGGTCGACCGCGTCTCCTGGACCAGGTTCCTGCTCGTACTGATCCCCGCGGGCGTCGTCGGCATCCTGGCCCAGAGCGGCACGCTGCTCCTGTTCCGTTGAAACCAGTGATTCGCAACGGCCGCGTTCGCCGTCGACCGAGAACGATCGCGGGACGCCGAGCGCGAAATCCTGTTCGCCGGTGATCAGCCGGGGCAGACGCCCCACGCACCGATCATCAGTCCGAGGTCCGCACCGTCGATCGACTCGTCGCCATTGAGATCCCCGAGGCCGACCGTCCCCCAGCCGCCGATCAGCAGTCCGAGATCCGCCCCGTCGACGACGCCGTCGCCGTTGAGGTCGCCGACGCAATCAACCTGCGGTTCGGGAATGAAGTCGAACGCCGTGATCTCGATCGACTGCTCCTGTCCGTTCATCGGCGGGCTGCCGTTCACGAGCCAGAGGTTGAGGTGCACGCGGGCGAGACCGGGACGCGGCTGGTGCGGACCGGTGTAGGTCCACTCGTGCAGCAGATCCGCGGACGACGGTTCGTCGGCGTGTCCGAGCCAGGCCCGGCAGATCACGCCGTCCGGCGTCCAGTTGAATTCGCTGGTGACCTCGGCCGGCGTCGGTTCCGGCATCTCGAACCGGCTGATGTTGCCGCCCCACCAGTACGGCTGGGCGACGAACTGGGCGAAGTCGTTTCCGGGCTGTCCCCAGCGGCTGAACTCGATGTCGAATTCACTCGCGGGATTCCACCACTCGTCGCTTGCTTCGAAGCACTGCGGGTACTCCCAGATGAATAGCCCGAAGACCGTGTTGGGGTCGAGCAGATCGACCCGGCCGCGGGTCTTGAATCGATAGGTTCCGTACCCGAGGACGTCCTCGACCGTGACCTCCGAGCACCGCCACTGATCGCCCACCCTGGTGATCGCCAGCCGAAGCGACCCGTCCGGCCGGACCGTCGCGTTGCTGGCTGACGGCGAGAACGCGTTGGGTCCGGGACCGGTGTAGGCGGACTTGACCCGCCAGATGCGGTCGGAGAATTCCAGCGTCGTCCCGCCGAAGTCGCCCCACTGGTTCACGCCGGGATCGACCCGTGCGAATTCGAATGCATCGACGTAGGCCCGGCCGGGCTCCTGGGCCTTGGTCTGGACGAACACGAATTCGAGCCGAAGCTGCGAGGTTCCGGATGGCGCGGCGGGGAGAAGTTCCTCCACCGTGAACATCTCGTCCCTCGGCGATTCCTGGTTGAGCAGGATCCTCGAGGAGACTTCGAGCACGCTCCCGGTTGAATCGAGCCAGCTCGCGACGAAGGCGAGCCGGGCGGCGCCGAGGACCGGGTCCGCCCCCCGGTGACCGACGTCGACCGAAAATCGATGCCGCCATCCCGGAAGACATTCCACGGTCTCGAACAGTCTGGAGATTCCGGGTCCGCCCGCCGACGGGCCGGCGAGCCATGCCGCCCAGGACCCATGCGACCGAAGCCCCGTCGATCGCCCGACCGCCCCGTCGTCGGACCAGGCCGCGATGGGTTCGCCACCCTCGCCCGGACCGATCTCGAAGCTGGGATTGTCGGGAATGCAGTCGAGTTCGCCCCCAAAAGCCGCGGCCGCGACGGCGGATGCCGTCACGGCCGCGGATTGAAGGACAGTTCTGAAATCAAGTTTCCGGTTCATGCGAGAGTCTAGGCTCCGTTGCGGAATCGGATCATGAATTCAGGTCCGGCTCAGGGGCCGGCACATCCGTTGCACTCGACCTCGGCGATGCCGGCACAGATCGAGTCCCAACCGAACTGGCAGCAGATCGCATCCACCGCACACACCGCATCGGTGCAGGCCTGGTCGGAGCAACTGGTGTTGCCGTTGGCCTCGCAGCAGTCGCAGTCCGGGCAGTCACCCTCGTCGCCGGGGTCGTCGCCACCGCCGTCGTCGGGGCAGTCACCCCAGACGGCGAGGAACTCACCGAGGTCGATGCCGTTCACGAAGCCATCGTTGTTGAGGTCCTCCGGGCAGGCGGCGCAGGCGCCCCAGGCCGCGAAGAGGAAGCCGAAGTCGGCACCGTCGACGACGCCGTCGTCGTTGAAGTCACCGGGGCAGGCCGCGGGGCCGCCGCCGCCGCTTTCGACGGTCACGTCGACCGCGTCGATGCGAATCGAACCCGTGCCACAGTTGGGCTGGACGATCTGGGCGACGATGCGGATCGACGTCGTGCCGGCGGGGGCGGTTCCGGAGATCTCGGCGAGATTCCAGGTGTCGTTGTCATACGCACCGGTGCCGTCGATCACCGTGCCGGCGATCGAATCGAGCGGAGCGCTGATGTCGTCGCCGAGGAATTCGATCTTCTGCAGGACGTAGTTGTCGGTGCCGACGATCGAATCCGGAGCCGGCGTGAAGGCCGACATCGAGAGTGTCACGAAGTCGCCTTCGAAGATGTCGGGAATGATCTGTCCGAGGCCGGAGACGCCGCCGGGATCGCACTGGCCGTCACCGTCGTAGTCGGGGAACGATCCGAACATGCCGGCGGAATGNGGGCCGTTGATGAAGTTGAAGTCGTCGAAGAAGACGTTGCCGTACTGCTCGGTCCAGCCATTGAAGGTCGGAAACACGAGGTACTGGTAGTCGACGCCGTTGTCGAAGTTCGGATTGATCAGCGGCTTCGCGGCGTCCCGCTTGCTCGGCGCGAGCAGCATGTCGTCGATGTACATCGCACCGGCGTCGTCCTGACCGGCCTGAAGATAGACGGGCACGATCGCGGCGGAGACGGCGTTTTCAGGGGCATAGGCCAGCAATTCGCCGGGGATCCACTCCTCGAGGGGCATCTTGGGGTCGTAACCCTTGAGAATCCGACGCTCGCCGATCCCGATCACGGTGTTCGACGCATCCTTGAACTCGACCTTGATACCGCCCCAGCTTCCGTTCCGGATCTGATCGCCCGCCGGGGTCAGCGCGAACGCGCCGACCCGGTAGATCGAACCGCCGACCACGGGGATGTCGTAGATCGACACCGCGCCGTTGCCGTTGAAGGGGGAGCAGAAGCAACCGAACATCTTCAGGGACCAGGCGGAAGCGAGCGCGAACTCGCCGTTTCGATCGGCGTTGCCGAAGGTCGCGTAGGTCTTGGCGATCGGACTTTCGAACCCGGGATTCTCGAGCAGATTCGGGCCATCCGAATCCGAGGCGAAGGCGCCGGCGGCAGGGACGAGGGCTGCGGCGACGAGGCCGAGCGTCAGGGATCGAATGGTCACGGATCTTCTCCTGTTGTGAAGAATGAGGGGTCGAAGCGAAGAATGAGTGCCGGGCCACGGTGCCCGTCGCGAACGAGTCTGAAGCGGATCCAGCGGGTAACGAGATCAACTTGGTTGTATTCATCCGGATCACGGATGGGATNAAGACGGATCTCGAAGTGCGANCAGAAGGAACATTTCGGCCGCCAAACGATCGGTTGTCGATCTGTTCCAACCGTTCCAATGCTACGCCTAAACCCTTCGTATTCCACTCTTTCGCGAGACTTTTTTGATTTCCGAGGACAAATCCGAGCGAGGCAAATCCGGACTTCGAGATCACGGAAACTTTCCGCTTTCCGGACTTTTCACTCCGTTATTGCGGGCACTCGAATCCGGTTCCCAGACTCCTTTGTCTTGATTCACCGAATGCGGTTTGTTGGTTTGTCCGGAGACTTTTCATTGCGTATTCTCGAACCATCCCGACGATGCCAGATTGGAATCGTCCCGTACATCCCCCGGAAACTCGAAGACATGAATCTCCGACTCAACGTCCTTCTCGGCATGATCATCGCGATCATCCTCGTCGCCCCGAGCGACTCTTTCGCCAGGGGTGGCGATGGCGAAGGTCCCAGCATCGTTCAAGTCGAGCAGACCAAGGACGGATGGAGGTTGCTCCGGAACGGGGAGCCGTTCTTCCTGAAGGGTGGCTGCATCGTCCGTGGCGGCGTGAGCCCCGAACTGCTCGAACTATTCACCGAATTGAAGGACGCAGGCGGCAACTGCATTCGTCTCTGGGCCACCGGCCCCGGCACCATGGGCATCCTCGACGCGGCACATGAACACGGTCTCGGTGTGTTCCTCGGCCTCTGGATGGATCATCCGGTCGGCCACGTCGACAGCGCCGGCGCGTTCTTCGACTACACCAACGTGAACGCGGTTCTGAATCAGATCGAATCGCTTCGAGTCCAGGTCGAACTCTACAAGGATCACCCGGCGCTGCTCGCGTGGGGCGTGGGCAACGAGATGGCGCACCTCACCGCGGAGGCGGACGCCCAGACCCTCGAGGTCCGGATGATCTGGCGAGCGATCAACCAGACCGCCGCGATGGTGAAGGAAGTCGATCCCAATCACCCCACCGTCGCCGTGACCGCCGAGACCGGCGACTGGCACCAGATCGACAATGCGACCCAGCTCGCGAACTGGTGTCCGAACATCGACATCTGGGGGATCAACGCCTACGAGACCATGCCGCAGATTCGCGACAAGGTCGAAAGCGGCCCATGGGATCGCCCCTACTTCATTCCCGAGTACGGCCCGCAGGGCTGGTGGAGTTCCCCGCAGTGCAGCTGGAACACCCGAATCGAGCACTCCAACACCGTCAAGGCGGATTGGTACAAGAACGGGTGGGTCAATTCCATCGAAGGCGAATCGGATCGATGCCTCGGCGGATTCGCGTTCGCCTGGGACACGCTGGATTCGCCGCTCGATTCGTGGTGGACCATGTTCGACCACGAAGGCCGCCCGACCGAGTGCATCGACGTGCTCTACGAGGCCTGGAACGGGACGCCGCCCGAGAATCGCTCCCCGGTGGTCACGGGCATCGGCGGACTCAACTGCCCGACCTATCAGGCCGGCGAAATGATCGTCGCCGAGCTTCTCGCGACCGATCCCGAAGGTGACGCCCTGGAAGTCGACTGGCTCATCGGCCGCGAAGTCTTCGACGCCGACGGCGGCTACCTCTGGGAGACCACCGGCGCGTGCGACTACCTCGTGCAGGGTGGCGGACTCAACCTCGAAGTCGAAGTGCCCGAGGCGCCCGGCGCCTACCGGCTGGTGGCGTGGGCCCGTGACGGCGGAGGCCGGACCGGCGTCGCGACCACACCGTTCTTCGTCGACGGCGAGATTCCGGATGGCGAAGTTCCGATGCCCTTCCCGGTCGACGACTACTACGGCCCCAGCGGCTTCATGGGTGCTTCGTGGATTCTGAATCGGACCAATACCGCCTCTCCGAACGGGGCTTGCGGCGGCACCGGCCACAAGTTCACCGTCAACGCACCCCCGATCGCGATCTGGGCAGGTTGCGCCTGGCAGTTCCCCACCAACAACTGGGGAACCGCACCCGGTCTCGAGATCATGTCGGGCGGGACCGCGGTGAAGTTCCTCGCCTGGAGCGACAAGCCCGGCACCGTCCTCGACTTCTTCGTGGGTACCGAAGGCACCGACGGTTTCGCCGTGAACCTCGATGGCGTCGAGCTTCCCCTCGAGCCCACCGAGATCTCGATCCCCCTCGACGGCATCGAGTATGAGGACGTGGTCATCGGCTTCGGGTGGACCTACTCCCAGGGCTTCGGTGACGACGGCGCCCGCGAGATCTACATCTCGGACATCATCTGGGATGGTCCCCCGCCCCCGCCCCCGTGCCCGCTCGACCTCAACGACGATCGCCGGATCGACTCCTGGGACCTCGGCATCGTGCTGATGAACTACTTCAACACGAATGCCGGCGACGCCGATGCGAACGGCGACGGCTTCGTCGATCAGCAGGACATCGCGGTGATCCTCGCGGCCTGGGGCCCCTGCCCCGAGTGATCGCCGGCCTGATCGCCGGATCCCCACCGATCGGAACCACGACGCCCGGCGACCTCGCCGGGCGTCGTTTCGTTCGCGGCCACCGATCCCCTTCAAATGATTCCACGCCACGGTTCCGCTAGATTGACCGCATGAGCAACCCCACGACCGAGCCGAATGCCAACCCGGACATCGAAATCGAACTCGCCCGAGGCGAGGAAGTGATCGCGGTCGCCGATTTCGACGCGAACTCGATCATTCGATATCACTATTTCGGGCTCATCCCACTCTCGATCTTCATCGTGACGATCCCCCTCGCCTTGCTGATCGCCCTCGGCTACCGGATCTGGCTCAAACGCGTCGTGGCCAGCTGGTCCGCGGTCCTGACCAACCGCAGCCTCCACGTTCGCAAGGGCATCTGGAACAAGACCGAGAAGACGATCCCCCTCGAGAAGATCACCGATCTCTCCAGCATCGAAGGGCTGGTCATGCGATGGGCGGGCATCAAACGCCTCGGCATCGAGACCGCCGGACAATCCGGCCCAGGGGCGCTGGTCAGCCTGCTCGGGGTGGTCGACTCCGACGCCTTTCGCGGCCTCGTGCTCGACCAACGAGACCGTTCCAACCAGCCCGGGTCGGTCGAGGGCGACACCACGAAACATGCCGCGACCTCCGCGTCGAGCGACGAGACCCTCGTGGAGATCCAAGGCACACTGGCGGCCATGGCGGCCGATCTCAAACGGGTCGCGGATCGACTCGACGACACGTCTTCCTGATCCCACCCTCGTTCCGATCAGGGCCGGGCCCGGGAGAACGGGACTGACTCAGCCACCGGCGGCGGAGGCCACGCACGCCGCCCCCGAGCGGCCGCATCTCGAACTGGCAACGTGGTGAGGGTCGCGGCCGCGAGCCGCCATGGCGGGTTCAGGGGCGTTTCAGGGACCCGGAACCCGAAACCCACCGCTCGAGATGGTCCGTGGCCTTGAGCTCGATGCGGCGTCGGTCCACCCGCCTCCGACCCGCCCGCGTCATCTTCGCGCCCCGTGGCACCGCGATCGCGCCCTCCCGGATGCCGAGAAATCCGGATGCCGAGAAACCGGTGTGCCGAGAAACAAAGATGGCGGCGCCTGGAAAGGCACCGCCATCGATGAAGATCATGAATCGACGAACGTCGAATCAGCCGCGTCGGCGACGACCGGCGAGGCCGGCCACACCGAGGAGGGCGATCGCACCCGGGGCGGGAACGATGCTTCCGTAGAAGTTCGTGCCCCAGACCGCGCCACTCTCGACACCGGCGGCGGGAATGTCAGTCTGAACGTAGGTGAAGTCGAAGCTGATCCGGGTCGCCGAGGCGGCACCCGCGTCGAGGACGTAGTCGAGGTTGTAGAGGTAGACGGTATCGGTGAGCGAGTCCGCATTCACCGTTCCGGCGACGATGGAGAATCCGTAGTCGGTGCCGGCGGCGCCGTACCAGAAGTTCAACTGGATGTTGGCGTTGTTTGCGCCGGCGAGTTCCTTGCCGCTCTCGATGTACATCTCACCACCGAACGAGATCACGTCGCCCTCGGCGTAATCGCCGGTCACGCCGAGATCCTGGGTGTAGCCGCTGTAGTTGGGAACACCACCGAACGTGCCATTCGCGACGACCGCGGCGTTGCCGCCGAAGAAGCCGACGTCATAGGGTCCTTCGGCACCGCCGAACTGGGTCCAGCCGTCGG
>NYSY01000007.1 GCA_002683215.1 Planctomycetaceae bacterium | reverse complement strand
ACTGGTCCGGGTCGCTGGGGTCACCCACCTGCACGTCAACTCGGCGTCCTACCAGTGGGTCGGTGGTGATCATCGGCACGCGAGTTACGCGGCGGACGTCCACGAGAAGCATCCCTGGATCGCGTGCACCTGTCCCTACCGCGATTGCCTGTTCGCCCGCATCACGATCGATCCGCGCGACCTCGAGATCCGGGTCGAGGGTGTCGGGAGCAGCTGGGTGGGTGCGTCGCCGGCGGAACTCGGCGTCGACCTCGATCCGCGGCTCACCAACGGCGAAGAGATCGCCCCGCGGATCCGCGACCGTCGGATCACCCGGGTCCGTCGATGAATGCTCGGGCTCGCCATGGCCGGACCACGGCGGTGGCGTTCGCATAGCATTGAGGTTCGCGGCGCTCCGATTCGGGGGCGCCCGCGTGGAATCAACAGAAGGGCGAACATGAGCGACGTCGAACTGATCGAAGCATGCATCGAGCGGTACTACGCGAGTCTCCGCGGCTCCGACCCCGCGATGGTGCGCGAGGTCTTCCACGGCAATGCGAGCATCACGGGCTACCTGCCGGACGGACTTCACGAGATGAGCGTCGAGGACTTCGCGGGATTCGTGGAATCCCAGCAGCCATCGCCGGACGCGTCGGACGCGCCGCGGATGCTGGAGATCCTCTCCTGCGAGGTGGCGGGCGAGACCGCGGCGGTGCGTCTCCGCGAGTCCTACCTGGGAATGACCTTCCTCGACACCTTCTCGATGCTTCGCGTCGAGGGTCGTTGGACGATCTACAACAAGCTCTTCCACGTCGAATCATGAGTTCATCGAGACCGCATGGTCAACGACGTTCGGTGCGACGGCTCCGTGATCCATGCTTCCGGTAGACGCGGGACGCCTCCTGCCTGGCCCGGCTCGTGCCGCGGGCGTCGAAGATCCGCTGCTTCGCCGCGCGGTAGGCCGTTTCGTGATCGACCACGGGGGCGGGGTACGTCTCGCCGATGAGACATCCGGCCATGTGCTGGGTGAGCGGGGGCATCCCTTCCGGTCGGGCGACGTGCTCGTCCGGCACGTCGGCGAGTTCGGGGACCCAGCGCCGGATGAACCGTCCTTCGGGATCCTGATCGATCGCCTGCTTCACCGGCGAATAGATGCGGACGGTGTTGATCCCGGTCACCCCCGACTGCATCTGGCACTGCGAGTAGTGGATTCCCGCTTCGAAGTCGAGGAAGCGCGTGGCGAGGTGCTCGGCGACCGGCTTCCAGTGGAGCCAGAGGTGATACGCGGCGAAGGAGACGAGCATCGCCCGCATCCGGAAGTTGATCCATCCGGTGCGGTCGAGGCAGCGCATGCATGCGTCGACGAGAGGGTAGCCCGTACGGCCGCGGACCCACGCGTCGAATCGCGCCTGCTCCTCGGTCGTCCAGCACGACCGGTCCTCCTGCCGCAGGCCGTCGAAGGCGCGGTTGAAATTCCGGAACTCGATCTCCGGTTCGTCCTCGAGCTTCTGCATGAAGTGGCAGTGCCAGCGCAGTCGCTTCTCGTAGCTCGCGAGCGATCGTCGCCATCCGCCGGCGGTCGGATCCTCGTGAAGCGATTCGATCCGGTCGCGGGTGGCGTGGTGCACGGTGCGGATGGAGAGCGAGCCGTACGCGAGATGCGGGCTCAGTCGGCTGCACGCCGTCCAGCCTTCGATGGGGGTCGACATCGCCCGCTGGTAATTCTCTCCGCGTTCGTGCAGGAACGAATTCAGGACCTCGCTCGCGTCGATCTCGCCGCCACGCTGGGCGTCGACCATCGGATTCGCGGCGGTGCCGCGAACGTCGCTCGCCGAGACGTCTTCGGCGGCGAGGATCTCCATCTGGTCAGCGGTCGGCCCCTCGATCGACGTTGGAGGTGTCAGCGGCCGCGATGCCATTCTTCGACGCCACCGACCGGCCCAGCCGTCGCGGGAGGCGAGCGGTCGGAACACGCCGTGCTGCGGTCGTTCGATCCAGCGGACGTTCCGGCGTCGGCACCACGCGGCGACCCGGCGATCCCGGGCGTAGGTGATCCCGAGCCCCGTCTCCTGGTGGCTCCGGATCTCGTCGAATCGCCACTGGTCAATTAGTCGGTCGAGCGTCTCCGGCATGGTCCCGTGTCGCACCAGCAGGATCGAACCGAGCGATGCGAGTCGGTCCCGGAGTTCCCCGAGGCAGCCATCGATGAAGGCGAGATGTCCGGGTGACCATTCTGGGGAGGCCAGTACCTCCGGCTCGTGGACATACAGGCCGACCACCGGCCCCCGTTCGGCAGCTTCGACGAGGGGTGCGTGATCCGCGACCCGCAGGTCGCGCTTGAACCAGACGAGGGCACGTGGCACCGAATCCGGTTCGCGACGGACGATCGTCTGGATTCGGTCGCCTCGCGCCGTGCGGTGGGGTTAGATCGTTAGACTCTCGTCGGATCATCCCACCCCAGACACCACGCAGAGGAAAGACCTGGACCATGCTGATCGAACACACCATTCTCGGAAACGACATGCAGGCGGTCGAGGTCACGCTGCAGCCGGGCCAGGAGCTCGTCGCCGAGGCGTCGACCCTGCTCGCCATGGACGAGGGCATCACCTTCGAGGCACGGGTGGGCGACGGCTCCGGGAAGAGCGGGGGGCTGATGGGGGCGCTGGGGCGGGCGGTCACCGGCGCGGGCGTGTTCCTGACCCACTTCGAGAACGGCGGAAGCGGGCCTGCGAAGGTCTCGTTCGCCGCGAACAGTCCGGGTCGCATCGTGCCGGTCCATCTTCCCGACTGGGGCAACGCGATCAAGGTCGAGCACAGCGGCTTCCTGTGCGCGACCAAGGGCACGCACATCAACGCGAAGCGGGCCAACCGGATCCGGGCGGGCGTGTTCGGCGGGGCAGGATTCTTCCTTCAGCAGCTGGAAGGCGACGGCACCGCGTTCCTGCACTGTTGCGGTTCGGTGATCGAGCGGACCCTCGACAACGAGGTGCTGCGGTGCGAGCCCGGTGCGGTCGTGGCGTTCGATCAGGGCCTCGACTTCTCGATCGAGCGGGCCGGCAATCTCAAGACCATGGTGTTCGGTGGGGACGGCGTCTTCCTCGCCACGATCCGCGGTTCCGGCAAGGTCATCATGCAGAGCCTGCCCTGGGGTCGGGTGGTCAGCCACATCGTCGCCCAGTGTCCCAGCAAGTAGCCGTCTCGGGCCAACGCCGGCTCCAAGCACCCACCGGAAGGAACGGTCTCGATGGCCGACGTCGACATCACCCCCGACGACCCGACCGCGGTCGACGTCTCTCGGCTCCTGCAGGCCCACCTCGAGTTCGCTCGGGAATGGTCGCTGCCGGAGAACGTCAAGGTGCTTGGCGTGAAGGCGCTCACGGCGGATGGTGTGCAGTTCTTCGCCGCTCGGGCGGAAGGCCGACTGCTCGCGATCGGAGCGTTGTGCCCCTTCGAGGAGGCCCACGCCGAGATCAAGTCCATGCACACGGTGGACGCGGCGCGGGGGCGCGGTGTGGGGTGGGCGATGCTCGAACGGCTGGCGTCGACCGCGTACGAGCAGGGGTGTCGGCGGGTGAGTCTCGAGACGGGAACCGGCAAGGGGTTCGCGCCCGCGCGGCGACTCTATGAACGCGGTGGTTTCAAGACTTGTCCGCCGTTCGGCGAGTACCGTCACTGCCCGGACAGCGTCTGCATGACTCGGCGACTCTGATCGACGCCGCGTCGGCGTTCGGCGCGGCGACGCCGCTCACGCGCAGGCGGCACAGCGGCCCAAAAGGGTGAGTTCGTGCGATTCAAGTTCGAATCCTTCCGGAAGCATCGAACTCAGTCCGCCGGGGCAACCTTCGACGTCGTAGAACCGATCGCAGATTCGACAGTGGAAATGATGGTGGTGCTTGGAGGCGACGTGGGCGGGTTCGTAGCGATCCGCAGCGCCCGGGACGGAAACGTTCGCGACCGCGCCATCATCCTGAAGCCGGCGAATCGTGCGATAGACGGTTCGCAGCCCCAGTGACGGCACGCCGTGGCTGGCGGCCTCGTGGATCTCCTCGATGGAGAGCGGCCGTCCGGCGTCGTCGATCACGCTCCTGATCGCTTCGAGCTGCTTGGTGTTCCTTCGGCTCGTCATATCGGGATTCTCGCACCTGAAGCGGGAAAGGGCGAACCCAACCCGGGTCGATAGGATAAATGGCAATATAATGCCATCAGATATTGACATTGCCGTGCCAATAGCGAAAACTGAACCATTGGGCCATCGGTCCACAGGAGTTGCCGAATGCGAGTCATCGAACGAGNGACCGGGCCGCGTGATCAAGCCGGGCCATCAGTACGCCGCGGTTTCACGCTGATCGAGATCCTCGTCGTGCTCGGGGTGATCGTGCTGCTGATGGGCATCGCGATCCCGACCCTTCGCTCGGCCCGCATGGCGTCGNTGAACACCCTCGACCTTTCGCAACTCCGTCAGCTCGGCGTGGCGCACCTCGCCTATCAGGCGACGAACACGGATCACTTCGTCGACGTCGGTCTTCCCCACGGTGGTTACGGGGACGAGGCTTCCAGCTTCGCGGAGGTCCTCGGTCGATACACCGACGACGTGGTGATGAAGTCGCCGCTCGACACCAGCATCCACTGGCCTTCGGACGTCGGCGGCGAGGGCCGGGGTGTGGAAGAAGACGGTACCGGCGTGCTCCGCCGAACCAGTTACGGGATGAACAACTATCTCTCGCGGAACTACTCGCCGATGGTGGCGCTCTACGGTCCCGGACATGCCGCGGACCGAGCCACCAAGGTGCGACGCCCCGAGCGGATCGTGTGCTTTCTGCACATGACCCCGGAGGGCGATTTCGCGGTCAGCGACCACCCGCACATCGAGTCCTGGGACGCGGGAAACGAGCCGTGGGAGCTGGCGAGCCGACAGGTCGCGATCTCCGCCGCCGAGGGCGAGGACGTCGTCGATGCGCTCGCGAAATCCAACTACGGAATGCTCGATGGTTCCACCGCCACGGCTCAGTTCAGCGACCTTTACGAGTCCGCCGAGCGAAACGCCTTCGATCCGACCGTCTCTCTCCCCAGTTCGAGTGATTGATCCGCCATTCCGGCGCCCCGAATACCTCCGCAAGGAATCGCCTTCATGCCCCAGTCATCCATGAGAAGCAGCTTCGGACCACTGACCGCGCTTCTTCTCCCGCTGCTCGCACTCACCGCGGCGGCGTCGGCGCAGCATGCCGGCGACATCGGGCTCCGGGTCACCGACGATCAGCTCGAGGTGGACGGTCCGATCGGCGGCGAGGACTCGAACGGCGTCTTCTACGCCGTCTTCGGCGATACGGGTTTTCCAGGCTACACCTCCAACCCCGGTTTCGATGCCTTTCCCGGCACCTTTCCTCCCGGACGCATCGGCTTCAACGTGTTGTCCGGACTGCGCCGCTGGGACCTGAAGCTCGGTGCCTGGGAGGCGGCCGAGCTCGTCCCCGAGCGGCTGAGCATCTCCTTCATCACGCTCGACGTCGTGGTGGGGGACGATCCGGTCGTCGGCTTCGATCTCGCCGTTCAGCCGAACGGCGGTTGGCATCGCCATCTTGACTTCGAGATTCTCGGCGATGCCTCGGGAACCCGGCGTCCCGGGATGTACCGCCTTGATTTCTCCCTTTACGCCACCATGGGCTACGCGGACAGCGAGCCCTTCACCATTCTCTTCAACTACGACGCTTCCGAGGCGGAAGTCGATGCGGCGCTCGGTTCGTTCGAGCCCCCGACTCCCTGCCTGGGTGACTACGACGGCAGCGGCACCGTGGACGGGGCCGACTTCGGGATCCTGCTCGCGGCGTTCGGCACCGTGAACACGGACCTGGATCTCGACGGTGACGGCACCGTCGGCGGGGCCGACGTCGGTCTGCTGCTTGCCTCGTGGGGTATCTGTCCCTGACCCGTTCGGCGACCGTTCCAAGCGATCGCGTCGGACATTCGTTTCAAGACATTCGTTTCAAATCGTTCTTCACCATTTTTTCTTTCCCAGAGAGGTTCCAAGAGATGTCAGCTCCCTTCAGTTTCACCGCTTCTCGTGCCGCAAGGCTCATGCTCGTCGCTTCCCTTCCCGTTCTGATCTCCTCAGTGGCGGTCGCGGACGAAGAAGGCGAAGAGCACTTCGACATCGGCGTCTGGAATGATTCCGGAGTCCTCCGCACCGGCGGATGGGACCACGACACCGAAACCCTCGAGGTCGCCGACCTCCGCGTCTACGAGGCGCACTTCGGAGAGGATCCCGGCTTCCCGTTCGCGATCGACGAGCCCGGTATCGGCGGCGCAGCGGCCGACGTCGGCCTGCCGATCGGCGCCACCCTCAGCCTCAACCTGAACTCGGGGCTCCGCATCTGGAACGGCAACGGTTTCGATGATGACTTCGCCACGACGATGTTCATCGACTACGGACCGGCGTCGATCGACTCGCAGACCGGCGGTTCGATCGATTTCCTGATCGCCGATGACTACGACCTGCACCCGATCTACTCGATCGACCCCAGCTCGATCGCCGGCTCCTACCTGCTCGAGTTCAACGTCTCCATGGACGGATACGCTTCCAGCGAGTCGTTCTGGATCGCGTTCAACCTCGGCCTCGACGACGAGGAATTCGAAACCTCCGTGGAGTGGGTCGAAGGCAACCTGGTGCCGGCACCCGGCGCCCTCGCGCTGCTCGCGATGGCGGGCTTCGGTTCGCGTCGCCGCCGAAACGCCTGACACCAGCCGCGTCGAACGCTCGCCGGCTTTACCTCACGGCGACGAACATCGACCCAGGACGCCCCGGCCTTCGCCGGGGCGTCCTGTCTTTTTGATGCGTGATAGTGGTCTGGTGTGCGAGAACGAACATTCCGGGCGACGGCCAGCGCTCGGCATCGCCATCTAGAACTCGCACGCAAGGCGGTTCCGGGCGGGGGTGACATCAAGTCGTTACATTCCGAGTCGGAAAGAGTCACGCCTCGACCGAGGTGTGCAAGCAATTGAAACTCAAGCGCCTTGTGGAGGTGGAACATGAATCGGTATTCGACCGCGTGCGTGGTTGTGATCGGTTTCCTTCTTGGCGGCTGTGGAACCGCGCCGGCGGCCCGTTCCACGGAGTCCTTCCCGACGGGTGATGCGCGTCCCATGATCGGCGTGCACGATCTCGAACTCGTCGACGGTGTCACGTCCGACGAGTTCGAAGCATTCGTGTCGGGTCCGTTCTCGGCCTGCTTCACGAAGCCGGTCGGGGGCCTGGTCGTCAAGATCCAGAAGTGCGACCGCGGCCGCGGCGTCGGCGACTACTGCGCCGTCTGGAGCTTCGACTCGGTCGCGCGACGGAACGCCTATTTCCCGGGCGACGGATCGCCGACCGCTTCCTTCGCCGACGAGGTCGCCGCGAAACTCCCGCCGGCATGGTCCCGCCTGTGGGAGATGTGCGACTCGGTGGGTTTNACCGACTACGTCGTCATGTACGCGACCCCGGAAGCCGAGTCCGGTGTCGAGAATCTCTACGGTGTCCACGATCTCGTTCTCGCGGACGGGGTGGGGCCGACCGACTTCGAGAAGTTCGTGACCGGGCCCTTCGCCGAGGCGTNGCCGGAGGCCGTCGAGGGTCTCGGGCGCGCCATTCTCGTTGGAGAACGCGGCGAGCGAGTCGGTGACTATCAGAATGTCTTCGTGTTCACCCCGGCGTCCCTGCGGGACGAATTCTTCCCCACCCCGACCACGCAGTCGGCGTTGTTCCGGGACAAGGTCGCGCCGCGGATTCCCGCCGGCATCGGCGACACCATCCAGAACATGACGGTGCGGGAGGGATTCTCCGACTGGGCACCGATCTTCGCATCGAATTGACACCGACTCGCTCGCGGACGGCAACGGACGACGCAACCTCGCGTTCGTCGTCCGCCCGGTCCGTCTTTCCGGCCATCACACCCTCCTGAAAGGAGATTGCAGACCTTGAAGCACCTGACCTCTGGAATCATCATCGCTGCCTCGTTGGCGTTCACCGGCACCGTCGCCGCCGACCAAGGCTCGACGCCCGCGTCCATGGAGGAATTCGTTCACTGGCACCTGGATCGCGGCGCCTGCGGAACCTGGAGCGACGTCGGCGTCACGGAGGCGATGTGGGTCGGCATTCCCGCGGGCCTCGAAGTCACGAACACGCAGAAGACCTGGTACGACGTTCCGACCGGCGAGCTCTACAACAGTCATCACATGGAGACCGAGGATGGCCGCGTCATCTCCACTGGATCGAACGTGATGACCTGGGATGCGGATCGAAAGGCGGTCGTTTCGGCGGGATCCGGGTTCGACATGGGGAAGCCGTATCACGGCACCTCGGTGCTGACCGGCATGACCGGCGACAGCCTGACCTGGGAATACACGGAGCAGTCACAGGGCAAGACCACGGTCTATCAGAACGTCGTCACCTACACCGGCCTGAACACCAGAACCAATGCGGTGAAGGTGAAGGGCTCGGACGGCGAGGCCTGGACCAGCGAGGCCACGCGATCGAACCCATGCAAGGCGACGCTCGCGGCGGCGGGCCTGCCCGGCACCTGGGACAGCAAGCGTCCCGACGGGACCATCGACCGCCAGGTCGTCTCATGGGTCGCCGACGACCACGTGCTCAAGTACGAGCGATCCGCGAAGTCACCGGGCGGCGACTGGAAGAGTGAGAGTCTCTTCGTCTGGTACTGGGACCCGGCGTACGACCACGTCGCGACGCTCTATCTCGACGCCCACGGAACGGTGATCCACGGCAAGGTCGATTCGATCACCCGCAACGGGAACGCCGTGACCATCGTCGCGACCCACGAGGGCAGCCGGTTCGGCGGACTGACCATGAGCACCCAGGCGACCCAGGTCATCACGCCGAAGACCCTCACCACCACCTTCCAGAACATGTCGCTCGATGGTGTCCGGCATCCGATGAGCTGGAGCGAAGGCGCCCAGACCGTCGACCGGGTCGATTGAGCGCCGGGTCGGTGGCCCGAACGCCGCCGACCGGCNGATNCGNNGATCGAATCACAGGACACCCCGGTACGCCGCCGGGGTGTCCTGTCGTTCGGGAGGGAATCGAACGATCGACGATTGCCGCGTGGTGATCTTCCGNNTACCCTCGTCNATCATTCCCNACGATCAGGAANACACCNATGAAAACCCCGNCCGGCAGCTCGCTTCTCACCCTTTCGCTGGCCATCTTCGTCGCGACTGCAACGATCTCCAGCGTCCGCGACGCGGAGGCCTGCACCTGCATCACGCTCGAAGCNNGTGACGGTGCGGTGGTGGTGGGACGCACGATGGAGTGGGCGGCCTTCGACGTCGATTCGAAGGTCGTGGTGATTCCTCGGGACTGTGAGTTCACCAGTGAGCTCGAGGGGGGTCGATCGGGGGTCTCCTGGAAGACCACCCACGGCGTCGTGGGCTTCGACTACCTCGATCGTGAGAACCTGATCGACGGCATGAACGAGCGGGGGCTCGTGGTCAACGGCCTCTATCACCCCGGCTACGCCTCGTATCCACCGCTCGACCNGGCGAAGGCCGCTTCGAGCATCGAGGTCACGGATGTGACCCTCTATCTCCTCGCGACGTGTGCCTCCACTGAGGAAGCTCGAGACGCGATCGAACGAGTCACGGTCGTCGCGTCGCCGATGGAGGCGCTGGGTGGCATCCAGCCGCCGCTGCACTTTCTGGTCACCGATCCGAGTGGCAAGGCGATCGTGGTCGAGTTCCTCGACGANAAGATCCGGATCTTCGACGCGCCGCTCGGGGTCCTCACGAACGCGCCGACCTACGACTGGCACATGACCAATCTCCGCAACTACCTTGGATTCTCGGCGGAGGCGCGACCTGCGATCAAGGTTCGTGGTCAGGAGCTTGCGCCGCTCGGGCACGGGAGCGGGGCGATCGGACTTCCCGGAGACATGACGCCGCCGTCGCGCTTCGTGCGGGCCGCCGCGTTCTCGGCGAGCGCCCGACCCACCAAGACCGGCCGCGAGACGATGTACGAGGCGTTCCGAATCCTCGACAACTTCAACGTCGCGGCTGACGCGGTGACGGCCGGCAAGCCCGGAGACGACGGCTCCGACCTCCGGAGCGGGACCCAGTGGACCGTCGCCTACGACACCCGCAACCGCACGATCCAGTTCCACACCATGAACAATCGCCGGATCCGTCAGGTCGACCTGAAGGACATCGACTTCACCTCCGGAAAGTGCTACCGAAGGCGACCGATGGACGTGACGCCCGAAGAAGACGTCAAGAAGCTGCCCGGCTTCTGAAGCGCGTTTTCTCCGATGTATCCGCAGTGCGATCCGTGAACGCGCGAACGCCGGCGAGTCGGTCGCAGAACCGTTCTTCTTGTTCGTGCGTTCGGCATCGCGTTGCGGCCATTCTGGAAATCGCGATGACCATCGGATGAAACGTCGGGCCGGCGCCGACTTCGGACGTCGCCGTCGTCCCTTGTCGCCGACGCCGTGGGTCATCGACACGCGATCAAGTTCACGTTGAACGCGAGGGTCGATGCATCCGCGAGCACGGCTGGTCGCGGTAGTGACGGCGCATGGCGATCGAAACGGCCGAAACGTTCGAAACGTCCCATCGTGGCGCTGCGTGAAAATGAATCATGCTGAACGAGCACGGTGGCGACACTCGAATTTGATCTTCGTTTAGCGTTGTTAAACACGAGCTCGTGACGTTTTCTCCGTGGTGTCGTGCAGCTGGAGGAACCGTTGGATCCTTGGTTCGTACCGTGCTTCGCGAGATATTCGAAGAAGGGGCATCGGAAGGAAGTCAGGATGAGAACAGGATTGAATCGAACGATGTCGTTGGCTGGATGCGTGGCCGTGCCTTTGTTCTGTTCGAGCGTGCTCCACGGGCAGCAGTCAGTCGANTTCCAAGTCACNGCGGAATGGCAGGGNGGCTACAACGCCGACATCGTGCTNGANGTNGGTCAGAAGGGNCCGGGATTGAACGGTTGGGATCTCTCCTGGCTCGGGAATCCCGAAGTCGAGGGCGCCTGGAACTGCGTCTTCTCCATGGACGGCGACCGGACCGTGCTCGGGCACGTCTACTACAACGAGAACGTCCAACCGGGTGAGTCCGTGACGCTGGGATTCACCGGGATCGGGTCGTGGCCACCATCACCGATGGACGTCCGGATCAACGGCATGCTCGTCGACGTGATGATCGATGGCGGCGATGGCGGCGATGGCGGCGATGGCGGCGATGGCGGCGGTGGCGGCGATGGTGGCGATGGCGGTGATGGCGGTGATGGCGGCGATGGCGGTGATGGCGGTCACGACGATGGCGGTCACGACGGCGGCGCCGGCGGATGCTGCTTCGGCGACCTCGACGGCGACCGGATGGTGAACGGTGGCGACCTCGCAACCCTGCTCGCCGCCTGGAACAGCTCCGACGCGATGTCCGACCTCGACCAGTCCGGACTCGTGGATGGTGCGGATCTGGCCCAGCTGCTCGGTCGATGGGGTTCGTGCGATCCCCACGGTGGTGGTTCACACGAGGGCCACATGCCGTGCATGGGCGAGTTCATCGACATCACGTGCTGGGGTGACTTCCACGGTTCGAACCACAATTCGGACCACGAACACATGGTCGGTGGTCGGACCATCATCACCACCGAGGCCATGCTGGCCTACAACGACCTTCGCGGGTTCATCGGACTGCCGGCCCTCGAAATCGAGGATGTCGGATACTGGGCCTTCGGCGAGGAACTGACCAACAACGATCAGTGGTGGGGCGAGGACCTCAAGGGTGTCGGCCTCTGGTACGCCATGCAGGGCGCCAAGGTCGGTTGGATCACCGACGAGGCGTACGACCCGCAGATCCTCGCGGACATCCAGCGCACCGCCCGAACCGTCTGCAATCCGATCGAGATGGAGGCGCTGGTCATGGACATGGTCCGTGAGTTCGGCATCGAGGGATACGCCGAGCACCTCGAGGCGAACGGCATGGTCCAGACCTTCATCAACACCCTCAAGATGGAACCGCACTACGGCGGCTGGATGCACGGCCGATGCCACGGGTTCCGGTCGATCGAAGGCGTGGCGATCAACCACGACGTCAATCACCTCACGGTGCTCAGCTGGGACCAGATGCAGCCCTTCATGAACGACACCTTCGACTGGCCGCAGTGGCCGGCCCTGGACGTCTCGGATTCCGGCGTGATCGAGTACTTCCAGAGCATGGTGGTGCTGGGTGATCCCGTGGGTCAGAACATGTGAATTCCCGGGGGGCACCGGGTCCGCCGGTGACGATTCACAGCGACGCGACCGCCGGCCCTTCGGGGCCGGCGGTTCGTCGTCTTCAATCCCGGGTCTCGCAAGATCCGCCCGCGGATTCGGATTCGAGTCCGCTCATCGGAATCCGATCGTCGCCCAGAGCAGGACGAGGAAGAAGAAGAAGAGCGGCGGGCCGAACATGGCGGTGCACGCCATGCTGAGCGTCTTCTTGAAGGCGGGGTCCTTCGCCCCGATCTTCTTCGACATCACGCTCGCGATGACCAGCAGGAGGGCGAGTCCCGCGATCGGAAGCACCGCGTAGAACCAGCACCCGATGGGAACCAGCGTGGCGAACTCGTCGGTACCCTCCGGTCGCTGCAGGTTCAGGACGAGGATGCAGACGGCGAGCACCGAATCGAGGCTCGCGAGGACGATTGCAAGCCAGGTGAATCCGATGGCCATCGACCAGAGCGCCGGGGGGTCACGAGGCTCGTCGAACTCACCGCATTCCGGACAGGCCGCGAGCTTGGACAGCCCGCGACGGTCATAGCCGCAGATGCAGGGTTCGGGGATGGGCAGTTCTTCGTGCAGGGGATGTTCGCTTTGGTTTCCGATGAGATCGGACATGAATCTACGACACCGCATGAATCGATGACGGAGTTCCCCGGCTCAGTGGCGTCTGGCACCATTGGACGGGCGTTATCTGCAACTCATCAGGTCGTTCGGGTTCGAATCCGGAAACCCATCGCCGCCAGCCGGGGTGTCAGCCGGGGCCCGAACAAAGCCCCCGGCGTGCAGAAGGCATCGTCGATCGGCCGCTCGACATCGTCGTCGAGCAGCGCCATGCCGCAGGCGAGCAGCATCCGCGCGGTGGCGGCGTACCCGGGGTCCATGTCCACTTCGAATTCGACCGTGGCCGGCGGATCGACGGAAACGGTTCGGTGCCGGACGAATCCATCGCGTAACCGAGCAGGGTCGGGACCCTCTCCCGGCGCGGGGAGAAACCAGCGACGGGCGATCCAGCGAAGCGGGGGGACGACCAGGGCCACGACCATGCCGATGGTGCCCGCCGTGAGCAGGGACGCCTTCAGGAATCCGGAAGCGCCCCGGCCGCCCGCGGCGCACTCGCGGTATCGGAAGTCGTCGCCCCACGGCCGGCCGAGCAGCTCGTGGGTGCGCTGCACCACGGCGACGTTGATGCCGGCCATGAAGAACGGCGCCGTCCAGATTCCCAGCGTGGGCGATCGCCGAATACCCCATTGCTCGCCCGATCGGATCGGCGGCGTTGGCGGCGTGACGCACAAGGCAGCGGCCCCCCGCGGTCCGTTCCGAAGTTCCGGATCACCCGCGCGGGCGATCATGTTCGACGCGCTGGCGATGGTTCCGCCGCTCACGCCGCCCCGAATCGGACCGACCGTCATCTCGATCTCGGAGGCGGGGCGACCATGCGCCTCGATCACCGCCGTCTGCAGAAGGCGTACGCCCAGTTCGCTGGGGATCGAGTCGTACCCGCACATCGAGACGATCCGGACCCCGGCTTTCCGGGCCGCGGTCTCGTACCGCGTTCGCATGCGGCGCACCCACGGCACTTCGCCGGTGATGTCGGCGACGTGGGTTCCGGTCGCGATGCACGCCTCGATCAAGGGTTCGCCATGGAGGTCGTAGGGGCCGACCGTGGTCAGCACCACGCGGGTGGATCCGGTCATCGCCCGCATCGATGAGGCGTCCTGGAGATCCGCCACCACGATCTCGGGCGGGGTGCCCCCGGCCGTCGCGACCTCGTTTCGAAGCGCTTGCAGTCGATCGCGTGAGCGACCGGCGATCGCCCAGGTGCGATCGCCGACCTGTTCCGCGGCCGCCAGCGCGACGAGGCGACCCGTGTAGCCGGTCGCGCCCCAGATCACGAGGTCATGGGTTCGAAGGGAGTTCGTCGACGACGGATCCATGGTCCCAAGGTACTCGCCGGTTCGAACGCGCTGCCGCGGGTCTGCGAAGATCGAGTCGATTCCAATCGATCCGAAGCAACGCGATCACCATCCAGTTGCCGCCGATACGGAGGTCGGCGGCCTCGCGTGGAACGATCGAAATCTTCGGAGTTTCCCGAGTCGAGGAAGGACCGCATGCTTGCGAACGGCCTCCGGCCACCGGGATTCGAAGTCGATTTTCGACCTTTGCTCCGGTTCAGTGGCATCCGGGCCTGAGGCCGGAAAAGCCCCGCCGGGCGACGTCGGGCCTCCGAAAGCGGCGATTGTTCGACTCGGGGGCGGGTCGAGATGGGTCTGAATCGGGGTACGGGCCTCGGCGCACGGGCTGCGGCGCCGCAGCGTCCGAGCACCGGCAGGAAATCCACAACGAGTCCACCGCACCTTGTACATCGGGTCGAATCGACGTACAGTCGATCGGCCGAGATGCGATTTGTCCCGAGAAACACAGTCGTTTTGCAGGAGAGAAAGATGAAGAACAGCATGATGAGACGTCGCCCGGAGATCCACATCCTGACGGTCGCTTTCGTCGCATGCACGACCGCGGGATCGGCCACGGCCGGGGTCATCTCCGCGATCGACAACACCGCGGACGGAACCAACAACGCGGCCCAGGCATGGAAGTCGCTCACGGCGACGAACTGGACCTACATCTCCTTCACCGTGGGAACCCGTGACGTGACGATCTCCTCGATGAAGATGGCGATGTTCGCGTCCAGCGGGAACGCGGGGTCTTACGATCTGACGTGGGAGTTGTACGCGACGGACGGTCTCGACGAACTTTCGGGTTCCGCGCTCGCGACCGACACCCAGTCCGAGTACATCGATGCGCCCAGTTCCAACGTGGACTACTACGACTTCACGACCGGTGGAACCCTCGGCGCCTACACCATGCAAGCGGGAACGACCTACGCGCTGTTGTTCAAGTCGAACGCGGGGAGCACGCTTTCATGGACCCGGACCGGTGGGAACCATGCATACGACACCAGCTCGAGCGAGTTTTCGGTGGATGCCATCCGACGCACGACGAACTCGGGGGGGACCTACAGCCTCCTGAGCGACTTCAATTACGGCTGGCAGATGAACGTGGAGACCGCCGGTTCCTCGGTCGTCCCCGGATTAGGTGGCATGGCGACGATCGCGGGCGTCGGCCTGCTCGGTCGTCGTCGCCGCCGTTGATTCGAATTCCGCTCGATCATTCATTTCCTGAGTATTCACCACCGCCGTCCGGAGTTTCGGGCGGCGGTGTCATCTTGTGGAGGTGAAGTGGTCCGGAGTCCGTGCATCCGTGTCCGTCGCGATCCCCGGGATTTCTCGGGGCGGCCGGTGAAGGAACGATTCGAGCTTCTGGATGTCGAGCCTCGGGTGATGCACGCCCACGATCGCGACTTCGGCCTGCAGCCTCGGCAACCCGGGCTGAAGCGTCGAAACGCGGGGCACCCGTGATCACCTCTTCCTGAAGAACGCCGCGATCCCGTTCCGGAACGCTTCCAGTCGATCGCCGTCCCGTTTTCCGGCCGCTACCGGACGAACCAGAACCACATCGCCGCCTTGGTGATCCCGCCCGGCCCGTCGATCGCCGCGTGGACGTCGGCCATGGTCGCGATCTTCGAGGACGAGGTGCCCAGGCGAAGCTCGTCGCGATGAAGGTTGAAGAGGACCTTCGAGCCGGTGCCTTCTCGAACCCGGTCCCCGTGGATGTTGCAGAGGGTCCGCGATCCGGTCCCCTCGCGGACGCGATCGCCGTGGACGTTCGCGATCACCTTGGATCCGAGTTTGAGCCGGTCGCCATCGATCTTGAATCGGGCCATGAATTTCTCCGGAGTCCGGGGGATCGTTGCGGTACTCCGAGGATACTTCGATTGAAGGGTGCGTGGCGTCGCCGCTTCAGACGCCACCGCCGCTCGCGGCGATCCTCGCGCCGTACGCCTTCGACAGCGCGTTGGCGGACAGGCCGTGGAGCATGACGCTGAGCAGGATGGTCCACGTCACGGTGGTGGCGAGAACCTCCGAGCCGGGGTGCAATTCGTCCTGAACGAGCACCACGAACACGATGCTCGCGAGTCCCCTCGGTCCGAACCACCCCATGAACAGCCGGGTGTCCCAGCGAAGCTTGAGACCGAGGGTCGCGAGGAACACCGGAACGATCCGGATGACGGTCAGACTCGTGAGGGCGTATGCGATGACCCGCCAGTCGAGATACTGCCAGGTGATTCCCACCGCGACGGCCCCGAACATGAACCAGGTCACCAGCGCCATCGAGTCGCCGACGCCTTCCGCGGCCTCGAGGAAACGTCCCTTGTTTCCCTTCTCGGTGGTGCCGAAGATCATGCCGGCGACGAAGCAGGCGATGAAACCACTGCCTTCCAGCCACTGGGCGGTGGCGAAGCAGGTCAGGGCGAGGGCGATCACGGGGATCTGGATCCACGAACCCGCCACCCATCCCCGCGTGGAGCAATGTCGAATCAGCCGGCCACCGACGAGCCCGGCCACCCCGCCGACGAGCACGCCGAGACCGATCGCCTGCAACGTGAGCTGCGCCATCAATCCGGCGGCGTGGCCCGATTCCGCATCCCCGACGGCCAGGGCGAGGAAGAACAACAGCACCGGCACGCAGATGCCGTCGTTCAGACCGCTTTCGACGTTGAGGCTCTCCCGGACGGATTCCGGCACCGCTGAATTGGTGACCACCGCCTTGCCGAGTGCGGCATCGGTCGGTGCGAGCATGGTGGCGAGGAGTGCGATCTCGAACAGGCCGAGTTCGTCGAAGAAGAGCCACCCCGCCGCGAAGCCGAAGACGAGCGTGAGCGGCAGCCCGATGAAGAGGAGCCGTATCGGGATCGTCTCGATGCGACGAAGGGTCGCCAGATTCGTGTTCGCCGAGTCGGTGAACAGGACCAGGGCGAGCGTCAGCTCCGCGAGGATCTTCAGGCCCTCGCCGCCGATCTGCACATCGATCCATCCGAACGCCTGTCCGCCACAGAGGAAACCGGCGATCACATACACCAACGCCCCGTTGAATCGAGTCTTTCCGAGGCGCGACGCGATGATCGAGTAGAGGAAGGCGAACGCGGCGATGATGGCGAGGTCGGAGTAATCCATGATTCGGATCCGTCGGGGGGCGCCGGTGAGCGATTCGTGTCCGGGTCGATCCCGGGGCGGTTCGATCGTTCGGGAACTCAAAGTACCCGAACCAGGGGCGGACGGAGGTTCCTCCCGGTCATCGGACACCGCGTCTTCGGGGCGGAGGACGAGCACCGCGTGGTGATGGGGGGCCATCCTCACAGGCAGCATGCAGCGTCCTGCCTCCACCGGTCGACCGGCGGTGTCCGGAGGTCGGAATCGGAGGCGCAGCATGACCGAAACTGGAACGGTCGAGGATGCTCGGCCGAAGCAGCGACCGTTTCACGAACGGTCGGTCAGTTCATCTCCCGCGGATCGATGACGGTGAACTTTCCGGTGATCCAGAGCACGCCGAGCCCCATGACCCCCGACATCATGAAGAGGATCGGAGCGCCGATCCCCGGGGTGTCGATCGCGATCCGCATCAGCACCGTCGAGAGAACGAAGCCGGTGTTCCGCGCGAGGCTTCCGAAATCACTGGTGAAACGGTAGGAGATCAGGAGGATCGTGATGTCCGCGATGATCAGGAACGTGAAGAGGTCTGAGAAGAAGATTCCGGCGTGGAGGTGGATCTCCTCGCCCTCCGCCGTCGCGAAGATCCACGATCCCAGCGCGGTCAAGACGGTCGCGACGAACGCCCCGAAGAGCAGGATCGAGATGATCTGCTTGGTCCGGACGTATTGATCGAGTCGAGCACCGATCTCCGTCGAGGGGCGGGACCGGGCGTCGATCCGGTTGAAGCCCACGATCACCGCGAGCAGCGTCAGGAACGCCAGGCACTTCGCCCCGAGCAGCAGGAACCACTCGCTGCCCTGGGGGTCCGAGGTCTGGGTCGTCGCGAGAAACGCCAACGCATCCCGCACCACGATCAGAGCGATCACCTCGTACTGCTTGGCCATCGCGGCGGAGAAGGATCGAGGAATGGCCTGGATCAGTTGATAGACCTCGTACACCAGCAGGATCGAGAACGGGGTGTAGAGGGCGAGGAGTGGCGAGGCGAGGAGCGGCGCGAGATTCGCCGGCGGCTCGAACGTCCCGAGGTACACCACGAGCCACGCGAGCAGGTGGACTCCGAATCCCACCATCGCGAGCCACAGGGTGATTCGCTTGAACACCGAGTCGGCGCGGTCGCCCAGGAGGAGTTCGTACCTTCGCGCCGTGGTGCCGGATTGATCCATCGGTGACTCCAGAATGTCGTCGGGACGCGATCAGGTTATTCCGAAAACGAGATTCACACGTGGAAATCGAGGGTTTTCAGGACGACATCGATCCCGAGCCCGGATCGGTCGCCGGTGGGAACGAGTCAACGCTCGGTGGGTGATCCGAGGATTCGACGTCCCGCTTTCGCGGTCATGGACGCCACGGAGCAGGCAGCTTCGGCGGGCCCCGAGCGGCCGCGGGATGCGGTGACCGGAACGTGGTGATGTCGGAGGTTCCGTCCCCGATTCACATCGAGCGAGAAGGCCTCGTCCGCCTCGGTCCGGTCAACCTTCGTTTGACGGCATTTCGGAATTCGAAACCCGGTCGACGCGCTCGCCGACCCCAGTCGCACGTCGAGGCGGGGGCGGGTTGTGGGGAAGGGCGAGCCGGTCGGTCGATAAGCAATACGCATGAAGATCGACCGATGTGGAGGACGGTGCATGTCTGCGGCAGCGTCCGTGCGGTTCGCGGCCGGAGGAACGCCCACGAGCCGTCGATCCCGGGTGCGGGCTCGAATTCCACGACGTTCCCGAACGGCCGGTTCTTCGGCCCAGGATGCGGCGGGGCTCGATCCGGACCACCGGCGACGCCGAATCCGTCGGCGAGATCGCATCGAAGCATCCCTACTGGTCGAGCGACCGGAATCCCCTGGTTCAGCAACCCCGAGCACCACGTGAAACAGCAACCATCCACCAGTCGGAAGCGGAAGCCTCGAGTCGTCGTCGTGGGAGGCGGGTTCGGTGGCGTGTCGTGCGTCCGGATGCTCGCGCGCATGGACGTGGAGGTGGTCCTGGTGGACCGGAGCAACCACACGCTCTTCCAGCCGCTGCTCTATCAGGTCGCGACCGGGGTCCTCGACGACAGCTCGATCGCGGCGCCGCTGCGGCGGGTCTTCGGCCATCAGCGGAACGTGACGGTCGTGAAATCCGAAGTCGAGGGTTTCGACTTCGACCGTCGCGTCGTCCTGACGGATGACCTTGAGATCCCCTGGGACCACCTCGTGGTCGCGGCCGGTGTCCGCACCAACTACTACGGAAACGACTGGGAAGCGATGGCCCCCGGCCTGAAGACCCTCGAGGACGCCCACATCGTCCGGGCGAGGGTGCTCGACGCGTTCGAGCAGGCTGAGGTTTCGCGGGTCCGGGGCGAAAACGATCTCGTTCCCGAATGGCTCACCTTCGTGGTGGCCGGTGCCGGTGCGACGGGGGTCGAGGTATCAGGGGCGATCAAGCAGCTCGCGGTCGATCGGCTCGCGGGGGAGTTCCACGAGTTGAAGGTGTCCGCGGCCCGCGTGATTCTGGTGGAAGGCGGTGATCGGGTGTTGCCGACGATGTCCGATCGATCCTCCGCGTCCGCCGCGGCGACCCTCGATCGGTACGGGGTCGAGATTCGCACCAACACNAGGGTCATGGACGTCGGATACGGCGGGGNGNATCTGTCGGGGGAGGACGGCGAGGACTTCGTCGCCGCCCGCACCGTGATCTGGGCCGCNGGCGTCACCGCCAGTCCGTTGGCCGGGGCGATCTCGGAGGGACTCGGCGTGGAGTGCGCCGCCGGTGGAACGATTCCGGTCCGGGGAGACCTGAGGGTCGCGGGGCGGGACGACGTGTGGGTCGTCGGTGACATCGCCTACGTCGAACAGGATGACGGAACGCAGGTGCCCGGCGTTGCGCAGGGTGCCATTCAAATGGGGACCTACGTCGGCAAGGCGATCAGGCGGATCTGTCAGGGACGGGAGGTGCCTGCGGCCGCGTTCCGTTATCGCGACAAGGGTTCGCTGGCGACGATCGGACGAGGCCAGGCGGTGATGGACGTCGGCCGGATCCACCTTTCGGGATTCCTCGGCTGGATCGTCTGGGCGATCGTCCACATCTGGTTCCTGGTCAACTTCAGGAGTCGCCTGATGGCGATGGCGGCCTGGGTCTGGGCGTACATCGTGCAGGACGGTGTGAACGAGCTGATCACCAAACAAGATCTGAAGGGGCGGGATTCGCGTCGGATCGCACGTCCGGCCGTGCCATCGAGCGGGTGATCGATCCGAGGGGNCGAATCGCCTTTCGCGGTCCCTGGTTCATCGGAACCCCGTCACCGGCCGCGGAGAACGAACGCGGGGCCGGCCACCGAACGGAAGCAGGTCGTCATCCCTTGCAGGGCGACCACGCGGCGACGAGCAGCCCGAGGTCGGCGGCATCGGTGTTGCCATCGCCGTTGATGTCGCCGCCCGGAGCGTTCCAGGCCACGAGCAGCAGGCCCACGTCGGCGGCATCGACGCATCCGTCGCCGTTGAGATCCGCGGGATCGACCGGATCCGACGGATCGAGGAACGGCTCGAGTTTCAGGAACCCGAACGTCGAGTCGTCGATCGCGACGATCGCACCGCCGTCGCTGGTCAGGTCGATGTCCTCGGCCGCCCAGTCGCCGCCCTTCTGGTTCCGGTAGGTCGCCTCCCAGTCGATGCCACCGATCGCGTCGAACTTCACGAGGTAGGCCTCCCACTGGTCGGAACAGACGCCCGCGGTGCATTCCGAGTACGAGTACTCGTCGCCGGTCCCGGCCGCGATGACGCACCCGCCGTCCGGCGTGGCCTTGATTCCCCAGGTCTCGTCATGGATGTAGTTCGGGTTGAAGCCTCTGGGGTTGCCCTGCTTCCGTTCCCAGAGTTGTTCACCGTCCGCGGCCAGCTTCATGGTGTAGGTATCCCAGTTCGCGGTCCCGGAGAGGGTGTGGCCGGCGAGGAAGATCGAGCCGTCGGCGCCGAGATCCATGCCGAAGCAGTGGTCCTCCGCCGAACCGCCGAACGTCACGCTCCACAGCGTCTTTCCCTGCGCGTCGACCTTGATGACGCCGTACTCGAGGGCATCGTCCGTGCCGCCGGCGATGATGAAGTCATCACCGGCGGGCTGGACCCGATAGGCCTGCGACAGGTGTGCGTCGACGCTTCGTCCGGCGATGATGTCGCCGTCCGAGTCGAGGAAGGTGATCTGGCCTCGGCCGTACGCGAAGAAGGTGCTGTTCGGATCCTCCGCCTGCCGGTATCCCACCGCCAGCACGCCGTTCGCGGTGGGGGCGAGATGCTCGAAGGCGTCGGCACCACCGTTGTCGTGGGTCCGCTGGAAGATCGTGGCCCCGTCGTCCTTGGCGAGTTTGAGAATCGCGCTGTTNCGGGAGAGCATNCCGCACACGAGGTAGCCGTCCGCGACCTCGAGCGCCGCGTTGCCCATGTTCCGATTGCCGGTGCCGAACTCCTTCTTCCACATCAGGGCGCCGGCGGCATCCGTCTTCACCACGAGGATCCGCGCGTCCGAGCCCACGAACCCCGTTTCACCGACCTGAAGGAATCCGCCGTCCGCGCATTCGAGGATGTAGTGGCCGTGCGATTCCTCGCGGGAACCGCCGTGGGAGGTGAACCATTCCACGGTGGGGGGCGATTGCCCGCCGTCCGCAGGTGATGCGAGGAGGGACCACGCGATCGGCCCGAGGGCGAGTGACGGGAGGATTCGGTGGAGGGGTCGGTGCATCGGTGTTTCCGGGTCGGACGATTCAGCGTGGGTGAGACTCGNTCTTCAGCGCCGTCCGAGTCGCCGGGGGTGACGCTCAACACCACCGGCGGCTTCTCACGTCGGAAAGCGCGTGGACCCCACAAGCCTAGCAGCCGGTCGTCGCCGATCCACCAGCAGCGCGATCTTCGAAGTGAGGATTTCGGTCGCGTCGCCTACTCGGAACTTCCGAAACGCCTGCCTCGTGACCTTGACGCTGATTCCGCGACGCGGATGAACCCCGCGATGCTCCGGTCCGTATGCCTCGGAGGAACGCGACTGCGGGCGTGGTTCGAAGGTCACGCCCGGATCGGAGGTCTCTCGGGGCCAGAGCCGATCCGCAAGTCGACGTCTTCACCTGATCTCGATCATCAACCTCGATCACCAACCTCGATCAGCAACAAGGAAACGAACATGTCCACGCAAGAGGCTCGAATCGAAGCACTGGAGCGCCGGATCCGTCTCCAGCGTCGATGGAACATCGTCCTGGGCACGGCGGTGATCGCCGGGGGGCTGTCGGCGGCGGCGAGGGTCCCGACGGCGCCCGAGGTGATTCAGGCGAAAGCGTTCGAAGTCGTGAACGATGAGGGGAAGACGGTGGTGACCCTTCGGTCGTCCAAGGGTTCCGGGGTCATCATGAATCACGACCGAGTGGGTCGTCGTACGTTCCTGGTCTCGAACGCCGAAGGCGAGGGCGGTGTCTTTCGGGGGCAGGTGCGGACCCTGAATGCCGATGGCAAGTCGTTGGTCAGGCTCGGCGCGACCGACGGAGGTGAAGGCGTGCTGACCACCCACGGCGCAGAAGGACGACAGGTCGTCCGAATCGGCGCGGCCGACGGAAGCGGCATCGTCGGAATCCGTGATCGCCATGGCCATGCACTGGCAATGATCGCGGAGGGTCTGGAAGGTGGCGGGGTCTTCACCGCCTTTGAAGACGACGGCCAGGGGGTGTCGTGGACGGCCCCCGAGATCGAATCGCCGCTGGCGAACTAGCGACGACGCTACGGGTGGGATCGAAGGAATGGAACCGCGGCCGGCCTCGGCCGGGGGCGGTGTTCCTGACGGGGATCCGTGGCGACGAGGGAGCGGTCGTCATCGCGATGGATGAAACGTGATGCGGTTCGCACCCGAAGGGGACTCAGTTGGAAACCGGTCGGCTCGTGCGAGCGGCGTCGACGATCCGTTCGGCCGCCCGCCTCGCGCCCGCGATGTTTCGCGACACCGGTCCCAGCTCCAGTTCCGCGAGGGGGCCCGAGACGTAGACTCGGGGATGCCAGCGAAGGGCGGCGTCCACGATGGGGTAGCCGCAACTCGCGCAGGGGAGCGTCGCCGAGGCGATCAGTTCGTCGACCATCGACCCGCCCGGACGCCGCGACGCGAAACCGGTGGCGAGGAGGACGCGATCCGCGGCCACGGTCGTGTTCGTACCGAGCTCGAGTTCAAGGCCGTCTTCCCGCGGGACGAGCCGATCGACTTCGCCCTCGTACCATTCGAGCCGGTCGCGTCGAATCGCACGGCGGAGGGAGCGTCCGATGTCCGGGGACACCGAGCCTCGGTGGCGTGCTTCGGTGATGACGGCCCGACGCCGGTCGCGGTCGGGCTCGCGGCTGAAGTCCCTGGTGTACTTCGGACCGAGCCATCCCGGATCGCTGTCGAACTGATGTTGTCGTAGCGCATGACGCGAGACGAGGTGGACGTCATGGCCTTCCGCGACGAGGCGAAGCGCGATGTGGCCCGCCGAGATCCCACCGCCGACCACCACCACGGTCTCGTGGGCACGAGGCCACCCGTCGAAGTCCGGATCGAAGACATGGTGCAGACGCGGGTCGCGGGGTATCGCCCAGTCCGGCCACCGGGGTTGTTCGCTCGCACCGACGGCCAGCACGAGGTTGGCGGTCCTCGTCGGCGGGCCGCCGGCCAGCCGGACCTCGACGCCGTCGCAGTCGACCTCGCACCTCGTGGCACGATCCTGGATGTGAAGATCCGCGAGTCCGAAGTGACTCGCCACGCGATCGCAATGATCGTTGAAGAGCGTGAGGGACGGCCGTTCGAAGGGTGCCGCGAAGAGACCGGATTTTCGATGTTTCCCGGACCCCGCGAACTTCTGGAGGGACAGGGGGGCGAGATCGAGATGGTGCACCGACGGCGATCGCAGGTGGTTCATCCCGGTCGTCGCCGTGCAGGAGCGCCAGCGGTCGAGGAGTCGGTCGGCGGGATCGACGATGCGGAGGCGATCCGGGGAGACCCCGGCATCACCGAGCAGTCGCGCGGCGATGTGCGTGCCGTGGATTCCGCCGCCGACGATCAGCCAGTCGAGGCTCATGTTCGCCACCCGTCACGGGGCCGCGGTGTCACGCCAAGACCGAGGGTGCATCCACCGCCCGACGGTGGGGCGTCGATCGTGCCGGTGGAGGTTGAAAAGAAGTGGGTGATTCGAGGGTTCATCTGTTCGGCGGCGCCGCGGGTTCAGTGGGTCGACCCCTCGGGGGACGCCATCTCCCACGGTGGCAACGGATCCTCGAAGCGAATCCAGGATTCGGGACCGCTCACCATTTCCTCGTNGGTGACCAACGCGGCATCGAGGACGGCTTCCGTGTCGTCCCGGTCCATGTCCACGCCGATGAAGACGATCTCCTGACGGGAATCGCCGACCGCCGCATCCCAGTTGCCATCGACCCACTTCCGCGTCGCAGGATCGTCGGGCCAGTGAGCCCGATCGACGGAGGCGAACCTGAGGCCTCCGGAATCGATCTGCAGGGAAGCCCCGGCCTGCGCCCAGATTCCACAGTGTCGGGGCCGGCTCGCGATCCAGGGGTATCCCTTGGACCGGATGACACCTTCCATCCCGGTGCTGAACGCGGCCATCAGGCGTTGTGGATGAAACGGCTTGCGTCGTGGATAGACGAAGCTTCCAATGCCGTACTCCTCGGTCTCCGGGGTGTGGTCGCCCTCGAGCTCCTTCGCCCATCCCGGCATTTGGCTGGCCGCGCCTTCGTCGTACAGGCCGGTACCGATGACCGCCTTGAGGTCCACCCGGCCACGCGAGACCTTCAGTAATCGAGCGTCGGGATTCAGGTGGTGGAGGATCCATTCGAGTCGTTCGGCCTCGGGTGCGGAGACCAGGTCGCACTTGTTGATGACGATGACGTTGGCGAACTCGATCTGGTCGGTCAGGAGATCGACGATCGTCCGCTCGTCCTCGTCAATGACGCCCATTTCGTGGTCGTTGAGGCTGTGCTTGCTGTCGAAGTCGTCAAGGAAGTTCGCGGCATCCACGACGGTCACCATCGTGTCGAGGGCGGCGAGGTCACTGAGGCTCCGGCCGTCCTCGTCTCGGAGGGAGAAGGTCGCCGCCACCGGCATGGGTCCACCGATGCCGGTCGACTCGATCAGAAGATGGTCGAATCGATCCTCCGCCGCCAGTCTCGCGACTTCGATCATCAGATTCTCTCGAAGCGTGCAGCAGATGCAGCCGTTGGTCATCTCGACCATGCGTTCGTCCGTCCGGGACAGGTCGGCGCCGCCGTCTCGGACCAGTGATGCGTCGATGTTGACTTCGGACATGTCGTTGACGATGACCGCGACCCGCAGCCCCTCCCGGTTGTTCAGGACGTGGTTGAGCAGTGTCGTCTTGCCGGCGCCGAGAAAACCTGAGAGCACGGTGACAGGAAGATGGGATTTTGATCCATCCGACATGCGATCACTCCTTGTTCGGGATCAGGCGGTGGGCTGGGCTTTTCGCGACGCGGAGCAGCATCCCTCGGAGTTGCACCGGCATCCGAGGCGATGGTTCGTGAGATGCGCGATCACGAGGATGAACCCGCCGATCGGCGTCAGCAGGAGCCAGAAGAGCTCCATCGAGTCGCCGTTCCCGGCGGTCATGATCGTGTCGTCCTCGCCGCCGTCCTCGAGACAGCATGCGTCGGCGCAGGCGGCGCCGTCGGCCGGATCCTCACCGGCGAACATGAGCGCGTCAGGCTCCGTGTCGGCGCAGCAGGTCGCCTCGCAGGCCGGCTCCGCCTCGTCGGGGGCGTCGGCGACGGTGGCGACCGTGTCATTATTCGTGGTGGAACAACACGACGCCTCGCAGCCAGCCTCCTCGCCTTCGGCGGTTGGAATCGGGCCACCGGCGGTGAGCGTCGCGGCGGTGAGGGCTTCATCCGCGCAGCAGGTGTCGGCGCAGGTCGGATCTTCGTTCGACACCATGGCGATGCCATTGGAATCGGCGGGGGTGGCGCNGTCGCCGCAGCCCGTCGCGCAGCAGTCTTCGGGGCCCGCGAACGCCGCGAACGAAATCATCCCGAGTCCGAGCACGCCGATGATCGCGGGGGTCACGCGGTGATGTCGTCGCCAGCCCGGAACGAACGCCACGAGTGCCAGTGCGAGGCACACCGCGACCATCCACTGATGGAAGGACGGATCCGCGAGAAAGCTCAGTCCAAGAAGGGGAAGGAACCCGACGACGAAGGGCATGGCGGCGCAATGAATGGCGCAAAGCAGCGATGCGGCGACGCCGATCCAGTCGGGATAGGCCTTGGCTGGAGCGATTTGCGAGCTGGGTTCGATGGCGAGGGACTGTGACACGGTCGTNATCCGAGGTGCGNGNGGACACGGAAGCCNCGGGNGANGGGAGCGNTNNCGCTAATGNCAGNNNNTTGCCAATAGTANCCGCTCGGGANNNGGTGTCAAGNNTCTGNCGATCGGCCNCNCGCNTCGGCGNNNTCANGCTCCGTTCGGANCTCACGGCCGACGCCGCCGATCTGCAGTTCCCCGGCGGCATGCTCCCCGGACCCGACGATGGCGAGGACGTCTTCGGGGCTCAGATCGAGGGAATCATCGGCAACCGATGCCGGCGACCCGCATTCGCAGGACCATCAACGGCCACCGCCCTTGGCCGGGCGGCCGAGGGCGGTCGTCGTCGTCGGGATGGAACGGCGTGCCGGTTCCCGGCTTAGAAATCGTCCAGACCCGACATGAGGGTGACGCAGGTCTCGTCCCGCGCGGAGCGATCGCCTCCCANGGTCCGCCAGCGATGCCTAACGCTCTGATCAGCCTTGATCCCCCGCACCGCGAGGCGATGGCGGTTCGGGTCCGTTGATTTCGGCTGGAACAGGTCGGATGTGACGCAGGGAGGCACCCCGATGTGGGATCCGTGTTCGGGTCCCTTTCAGGGATGCGAGGCCGGGCGTACGAGGCCAACGAGAACGGACTTCGCGGGGAATCGTCCGAGGGTGATCGTCTTCTCGACAAGGCCGGTGGTACCGATGGTGTCGGAGGTGACCCGGTACATCGTCCGCATCGCAACGTGATACTTTCAAGGCACCAACAAAGGAGCACCGCCATGTTCGACCCAGGTCGTATCGAGTCACTCGAATTCCAGGTCCGTGCACTCAAACGAATGCTGTTCGGTGTCTTCGCGCTGTTCAGCCTGTTCCTGGTGGGCGGGGTCGTGGCGGCGACGGCGCTTCCGCGTGTTCCCGAGGTCGTTCGCGCGAAGAAGTTCGAGGTCGTGAATGAGGACGGCCAGCCGGTGGTCTTGCTCGTGGCGGACTCAACGGGTGGTCTGGTCGAGCTTCGGAACAGCAAGGGTCGGAGTAGCGCCCGACTGAAAGCACATCCGGAAGGCGGCACGATCTCGACCCAGAACGGTCGGGGAAGGACGGTCATCCTGCTCGGCGCGAACGAGCATGGCAGCGGCGCGATTCAGACCAGGAACAACGACGAAGGAACGCTCGTGGCCCTCGGTTCGAATCTGGCGGGGGGCGGAATCGTCATCACCGAAGATGGAAAAGGCGCACAGACATCCACGATGCCTTGAGCATCATGGCCGGGCCGATACCCCTCGCATTTTCACCGGGAGAGCGATCTCCGACCAGCGAATGAGGTGGGTTCCAACGCCAGCGGTTCACCCCGGCACGCGGTTCGCTTCGACTTGAAAACGCTTCGCGGGCGTTCGCCTGTCGATGCTGGTCGCGTCGGGTCCGCCTTGCCGCTTCGAAGATCGTGGTTTCCGACGGCCGATCGATGCGCACGGGATCGCGGCTTGGAATCCACGCCGGTGAAGCCGATCTCGACGCTGGAATTGAAGGGTTTGCAGAAATGCACGGCGGATCTCGGAACGCCGCGAACGAGGTTTGCGTACATCAAGCCGCACGGGATCGTGCGACGGAGCATACATATGAAAAGGTCGATGTTTCACGGTTTTCTCACACGACCGAAGCGCCTTCCGTATCGCGCGACGATCCCGTCCATCCTCCTGCTGGCGGGGATGGCCATGTCGCCGCCCGCCCGAGCCGACGTGATCGAGGTCCCCGGCGACCAGCCGACCATTCAGGCCGCCATCGACATCGCCGCCGACGGCGACGTCATCGAGATCGCCGCCGGGGTGTATTCCCCCGCGAGCACGATCGACACGCTGGGCAAGGCCGTGACGCTTCGCGGCGAGGTCGACGCGGAAGGGATGTCGCTCGTGTCGATCGACGGCCGGAACGAGATCCGGCTGGTCCAGTGCTTCAGTGGCGAGGGCAACGACACGGTCTTCGAACACCTCGTGTTCACCGCCGGTTTCGTCAGTGGACGAGTGAAGGGTGGCGGCGTCGCATGCTTCCAGAGCAGTCCGACGCTGGAGAACTGTCGGTTCGTGGAGAATGTGGCGGGATACGGCGGTGGCGTCTCCTGCCTGTACGCAAGTCCGGTCCTGATCGGCTGCGTCTTCGAGGAGAACATTGCGCGCGATGAGGCCCGCGGTGGTGGTGGGGGCTTTTATTGCGGGGATTCGAGCAGTCCCATCCTCGAGAACTGTCTCTTCCTCCGGAATCGGGCCGAGGCGTCTCGCGCGTCCGGAGGCGGATTCTTTCAGGATTCCCAGATTGGCGATGGCATTGCGACGCTGAACGGCTGCACGTTCGAAGGGAACCAGGTGATCGGGTCCTTCGGACGGGGCGGGGGCATGTGCTGCGCCGGGATCGGTGGGTCCACCCTGGTCGGGTGCGTGTTCGAGGCGAATCAGGTGAACGGATTCGCCGCGCGGGGTGGAGGAATGCACTGCGACCGCGTTGGTTCGAGTCTCACCGAATGCGTCTTCCGGGGGAATGCTTCGGCCGACGAAGGCGGGGGCATGTACTGCGACCAGGCCAGTCCGAACATCGTCGATTGCGTCTTTCAGGAGAACGCCGCGGTCGACGTGGGCGGAGGAATGCGCTGCGATGGATCGAGCAGCCCGGTTCTGACCGGCACCACCCTGTGCGAGAACGCGCCCGACCAGGTCTATGGCGGATTCACTGACGACGGGAGCAACTGTCTCGCCTTCTCCTGCGTCGATACCGATGAAGATGGGACCCCGGACAAGTGCGGTGGTGGGACGCCGACCATCCTGTTCGTGCCCTCCGAGGCATTTCCCACCATCGCGTCGGCGATCGCGGCGGCGGCGTCCGGCGACACGGTCGAAATCGCGGCGGGAATTCACTTCCCGACCGAAACCATCAGTCTCCAGGGGAAGTCGATCACCCTGCGGGGATCGGTCGATGCGGACGGCGTCCCGATCACCATCATCGACGGACAGGCGTCGAAACGCGTGTTTCAATGCACCGCGGGCGAGGGTGGTGACACGCGATTCGAGAACCTGGTCATCACGGGTGGATATGCAACCAGAGGCGGCGGCATGTACTGCTTCCAGAGCAGCCCCACGTTGGTCGGCGTCGTCTTCCGTGAGAATGAAGGATGGGACGGAACGCTGTACTGCGACTCGAACAGCAATCCGATGCTGATCGGTTGCGCGTTCGTCGAGAATCACATGACGGATGGCGGCGGGATGTACGTCGCGCTGGGAAGCCGAC